>JAPOKD010000713.1 GCA_029977825.1 Planctomycetota bacterium
AATCAAACACAGGAGTGCCGGGGACTTTCTCGACTCAACGGATGGTGTCCTACACACTGGTGATGCTGCTCGGGCTCACGATGTGGACAGCAGTCTCGGGAGTCTTTGAAAGGGTTTCTTGCCTTGATGCTCTCTTCCCGTTCAGTTTGGCCGGTTGGAACCGTTGGGGGCTTTGGCTTGCAGGTTTTTACACAATTATTTACGGCAGGCAGTTTGTGCTCTGCACGAAAGCTGATCGGGTTCGGATTCGGCAGCTTTCACAGAACAAGAGTTTTTTCAAAAGGAGTTTGCTACGCCGGAGTACCAGGTCCTCACGCAAATGGCTCTACTTCAGGAGGGGTTGGTTGGGCACGCTGGCCGCTGTCTTGGGTACCTTCGTCGTGTTGTGCGTCTGCACTTTTAATCTGGACGCAACTACTCCACTCGAATTAGTCGGGAAATGGGTGGCATTAATGTTGGATAATGAAGGATTGGCTGCCATCGCCTTCTGTTCCTTTGTTGCCGTGATGTGCATCTGGCAACTCTTGTATGATTGGGGCACTTGGTATCGGCAATTTCGGCAGGCGAGATCAGTCGCGGATGAAGCTCCAGAAGTGTCTTGAGTCTAGTCACGCGGGGATGAACGGGCTTTGCGTCGATCGATGACCTTGACCTCTTTCGGAATGGTAACATCCGACCACCGTATGGATCCTCCAGTGTAAACCACGATTGTGACCGGGGGGTCGTGAGTGGCATCCTCGGTATCGGTAGGGTTAAGTTCGGTTGGTAGCTTGCGAATTTGTTCCCACTTAGCAGGAACCCAGACCGTAAAACTCCAGTCTATCTTGGCGGTTGGGTGTTTTTCCGGTCTGTGATTTGGGTTAAGCCAGAAGCTATTGCCGATTCCGTCGTGGATCACGAGACGTTTTGTTGTGACTTTCAGTTTAGCGAATTTGGCCAGGATTTCGTTGAATGCTGTCGTGTCACCACGGCACTCGGCAGTGTGTTGGCCACCGCCAAATGGCGGTCCCTCCCACCAGGCTATTCGCGAATGGCTGTTGAATATATCGGCCGCGCCTCTGGGCCATCCTGGATCAGTAACGGGTTCCTTTCGCTCGCTTCCCGTAATTATGGCATTAGCCACTGGCAAAGTCGTGCCAAGGTAGGCGATGACAAGCAATGAGGTCGCTAATGAACGGCAAAAAACTGTCTTCGTTCTTGTTTTGTCCAGAGCATACTCACATCCATCAGAGGACCAGGTGTTTGGGTGTTCACAATGTAGGAAAACCTTATCTTGATAAAACCATGTGATCGCTTGCGTGGCTTCATTTCATAACAAAGAGAACCGTGAACTCGTGATTTGTTAGCGGGTATTTTTTTTGCCTAAAATAAGGTTCCAGAGACCACCAAGGGAATTGGAAAGAAGTGGCCGAGGAATCCATGGTGGTGTGCTGTGGGTGGTCGAAGAGATGTGGAGATGAGCAGAAACCAGTCGAGAGTTGAAGAAAATGTTCCGTTGGCATCTTTGTGAGCCCATCAAGCCACCTGTAGTAATAACTCTGTCCCCGGGGCTGCTTCTCTGCTCATTCATGAGTTCGGCAGGGAGGGCTATTATCAAGTTGATTGATTGTAGGATATAACGATCAAGTGCTCACCCCGCACTGGGCCGTTGTTCGTGTTGCTGGTACGAGGCTGACGTGTTGTGATGGCTGGCGTGAAACCGCCAGGTTTTGTGGGCGAGAACACGGTGGACTTGCGGTTGCAAAGGTGTTGAGTTCGAGGGCTGCCCCCCCCAGCACTACAAAGGAAATTATGAATAGACAAAGCACGACTTGCATGCAGTGCAAACAGTCACTGCCCGAGGGGACGACGTATTGCAGTTCCTGTGGCTTGAATCTTGGCGATGCCGAGTCTCGGAAATATCAATACATCAGTGACGCTGATGATCGCATTGACCTCGCGCGTCGGTTCCGCGGGATTTTCCGCGCAGACAGGTATTTCGTTCACGCTCTGTTGGCTCGGATTCGGTCTCGGTTCTTTCGATGAAACAGTCGGTTTGTGTTGTAGTGGAAGGAGTCCGAAGGGGTTCTTTTGCAGCAGCGCAAGGTCCGACTGGCAGTCGATTTGGAGCCTGTATGGATCCGCGGCACTTGAGGATGCCAAAGAACAGTTGCCGGGTCTTGGGTAAGCGTTAAATTCGTTGACAGTTTTTGTATATCACAACAAGGCTCATGCAGCATGCCTTCAAGACAGCGGTTCGCACTCTTTGCCTTGGCGTTCCTGTTCACGCTTATGAAAGGTTTTGCGCAACAGCCTGCCCCACCTAAGGGCTTTATGATCTGTTACAACCCCGCTGTGCAATCCCGTAAATTCGCGTCCTACAAAACCTTGGTGGTTGATTATGCGTACCCCCCAGAAGCTGTCGCTGAGCTGAGACGCCAGGGGAAGATGGTTTTTGGCTATTTGAGTCTCGCCAAGGTTCATCACCAGCGGCCTTTTGCTTCCAGTGTGAAGTCGCTGGGGATAGAGCATGAACAGGATCCCGAATTTCCGGGGAGTTATCGGGTCAATGCTGCAGACCCCAAGTGGAGAGGACTGTTAGTGCAGAGCGTAGTACCGAGAATGAAGCGGTTGGGATTCAACGGGATTTTTCTTGACGATCTTGATGATCTTAAGGAGCGAGAGCTTGAGCAGTACGGGATCTCGTTGATGCGGGATATCCGGCGGGCGAATCCTGAAATGAAGCTCATGGCAAATCGGGGGCTCGAGTATTTGACGAGCTTCGCGCCCTTTGTTGACTTTGTCTTGCTGGAAAGCTGTTTCGCTCTTGATGGACAGCTAAGGAAAACAGCCGATTCAGAATGGGCGATGGGCTTGTTGAACGCAGGTAAAGGAATCAATCCCAAACTGCGGGGAGCTGCTGTCGACTACATTCAGAGGGCAGTACCACAGTCGACTGTGAATGGGCAGTATGCACTTACACCAAGTCAGTCGCGTCTGGTTAATAAGATTCGCCAATTACACACAACGAACGGGCTTATGTCTTGTGTTACGACCGAGGATTTGCAGACTGTGCCAGATTTCTGATCGCTGTGCCAGATTTCTGATCGCTGTATAGTGGCACCGGCGTCGTGAACATGAACTACGGTGGCAGGTGCCGTGGTATCATTGCAGGAACGCGAAGTGTCCAGTGTTTCGAGATTTTCAGGTGGGGAGAAGCATCAGGATCTAGTTTGCACATGAAAATCAAACCCTTTTTGACCGAGCAGTTTTTCGCGCTCTATGAATTCACTGCATCTCACATTTTGGCATCTTCGGATTGTGAAACGATCTCAGTTGCAGAATTGCTGGATTTATCCGGCGCGTCATTGGCTGACCTTGGGTCAGTAAAGCTTGGATACACCGAGTCGCAAGGGCACCCGGAATATCGTCGGCTGGTTGCTGAGATGTATGAAAACGTTGGTGCGGACGATGTCGTTATCCTGACGTCGCCAGTGGAGGGCATCTATTTAGCGATGCAAACTCTCTTGGACGCAAGCGATGAAGTGGTCGCGTTGAGTCCTGCGTATGACGCTTTGCATCACGTGGCTGAGCACTTGTGCGGCAAGTTTGAACCGTGGCCGTTGCTTCCAACCGCAACCGGATGGGAAA
>JAPOKD010000392.1 GCA_029977825.1 Planctomycetota bacterium
CGCCGCCTTTGATCACATGTTCAAGCAGTCTTTGCGTCCCAGCGTGATCAAGTTTGTCACGATCCGCCAAGGGAGTTACCAAAGGGGGAACGATTCCACGGTACAAAGGGGTGGCTGTTTGAAGATTGGCCATGTTTCTCTTAAACCGTCATCCAGGCAGCTTTGTAGTTCAAACCGAGGTTGAGAATTCGCTGCAGAAGCGCCTCGTAAGAAATGCCCACGGATTCAGCTGATTCCGCGAGGTCTTCACCAAACTCAATGTTGGGATTTGCATTCGCTTCAATGACATAGATTTCTCCCGTCTCTGTCATCCGCAGATCCATGCGTCCGTATCCGCTCATACTGAGGGCCCTGTAAACCCTTTTGCAAAGTTTTGAGATACGTTCTTGTGTCGCTTCATCCAGACCCTTTGCTGCGTGTGTCGTGATCTGGTGCTTTTCCTGATATTTACGATCCCACTTTACTCGACTGGTAGCAATGCGAGCGAGATCGTCAGGCATGCTGCCAAAGCTCATTTCCCAAGCTGGGAAAGTCCGCAATCGAGTATTACCCAATACTCCCACGTAGAGTTCACGCCCTTCGATGTACTGTTCAGCTATCGCATCATCATTGGTTTTTTCATGAATGAACTTGACCCTTTCTGCCAGCGCTTCATCGGTATGCACGATTGACGCCTGAGCAATTCCATAAGAAGCGTCTTCAACAGTCGATTTAACAAACAGTGGAAATGACAGTTTTTTTGGCCGATGAACCGTCCGTCCAACTGGAAAGACTGTGAACCGTGGAGTGGGAATTCGGTGGTATGTCAGTACTTTCTTTGATAAAGCCTTGTCCTTGGTCAGTAGTAAGCCGCGAGGATTACAGCCTGTATACGGCTGCTGCATGAGTTCCAAGTAACTGATCACTGCAAAATCATACGTCACCACCCCATGAAATTCCTCAAGCATCATGAAGGTGATATCTGGTTGAAAATCTCGCAATGCTTCTCGAATCGGTGCCAAATCGTCGTACACCCCCAAAGGCAACACGTGGTGTCCCAACCGACGCAGCGTCTCACAAACATCAAACTCGGCTTTCCATGGATCCATCTCTGCGTCTGACACCCCATCCAGACTTTGAGGTGGCACATGGCCGTCGCGCACGAGAACCAGCACACGTAATTTGCTCATCACTTGGCTCGTGGTTGGTGGCTATTGATTAGTTTGGTTGCATAAACCCATGACAAAACCAGGTCCGGCGAGAATCTCGGCGGACAACATTTCACCTGAACTTTGTAAGCAGAGCACAAGAAGTTAAATGGCAAAGCGGTGCCTTCCCTCATGAATGAAACTCGTCGTCCGAACGGCTACCAAAATCATTGCATCACGCTTTGCATCCTCAACAGATGTTCCCAGCCTCAACTTGAGTTCACGACATCGCAAAATCATTTCCTGAACCACCTGATCAATCGTGTAGGTGTACTCGCCAGTCCAACGTGCAACGGCGCGTCGCAATTCACCGCGAACTCGCACCAAAAACGCTGCAGCGGTTGGGTTTCGTCGATGTGCTGGATCACTCGAAAACAGTTTGCGCAAGTCATTGTCATAGATACTTGGAAAATCGAATCCGTAACGTTCCCGTTTTCTTTCGTAGTGTGTACGAAGGGTTTTTCGAATACGTGAAATCGGTTCGGCTTTGGCCCGTGATTTAACATGAGCGGTTTTTCCATCAATCGACTTCATCAAATCATCGACCACATTCAACTTGTTGATCGCCGGCCAGTTTCGATAACGAGTCCGCCATCGTGATCCCGGACGAAGCCAAACGGCAAACGTCTCTGCAAAATCTTCCAATGGATGCGCTTGAGCGTACCACATCTCGAGGTGCTGCACGAAGTTTCGGCTGGAAGGCTTGGGCCTGTAATAATCTGGGTAAGGCTGAGAAGCTTTTCCAAACGCTTTCCGGTAGCGGACACGCCGTCGAAGACGATAGGCTGTGTCGATCGCGTGACCAGCTTCATGCCTCAAGATTTTCATACACCAGGCCTTGGTACCACCCTCCACCTCAAGCAACTGTTTCCGCTCCAGACGCATCAATCTCGGGTGGGCCAAATAGAACGGAATCGCGATCCCCGGAATTCCATCTGGTGAGAACCATTCATCACTCAACCAACAATGTGGTGAGAACTTGAGACCGCGATGAGCCAATTCGTGGTTAAGCTGTTGGATCCGGTCTTCCAGTGGAGTTCCACGAATCGTGAGTTTCAGATCACAGATCCGCGCATCGAGCAATTCCTCATCAGTCATCGAGTTCAGATCTGGATTTTTCGTCGACATGTTGCGATTGAAAAACTAAAAACTGGGGAATTACAGCCGTAGCGACCGCGACAGTTTATTCAACAAACGACCAATGTCTTTACACAAAAATCACGAACTGGGCAAAAGCATTCCATCGAAGATCGAGAATCCCCCCGGTGATGCACCAATACCCGTGGCCTCGTTCAGCAAATTGACCGGCTCAGGAAGAAGCGCGATCGCGGTGCTGATGCTCCACGGGGAGGGTGCTGAGTCCATTATCCAATGCTGTTTTAAGGCCGCAAATCACGTCCCATTCGAGCAAGGTCAGATACGTTATGGACTCTGGATCGGTACCAAATCGCAGGCTGGTGGGAATACGGGCACACCAGCTCAATCCATGGAACAACCAGCTGAATCCGTGGTAATCACACCCTTGGAAGACCAGACGTTCGAAATCCACTGCCATGGGGGGCCTGCCGCCATCGCTCGTATTGAGTCTGATCTGAGGGCCTGCTCTGCAAGCTGTGATTCAGATGCCGAGGGTTGGAAGCCGTCGGAACACGCGTTGTTGATCCGGGAAGCCGAAGCCGTCTTGCTGAAATGCGACACCCTCAGAACTGCCGGTATTGCAATGGACCAAGTCCGAGGTGCTTTGCTGGCCTGGGCCAGGCACTGGCAGACATCAGTGAACTCGGCAAACGTTCCCGAATTTCTGGCAGAGCTGGATCCGCTTCTGAACGCGGCAGCCATCACGACGAGATTGACCGAGCCATTTCGCGTCGTACTGACAGGCCCGCCCAATGTGGGTAAAAGCAGCCTGCTCAATGCATTAGTCGGGTTCGACCGCAGCATCACGCTCGACATGGCTGGAACGACTAGAGATGTGCTTCACGCCAGCACAGTCATCGCTGGGCTACCCATCCAATTCAGTGATACTGCCGGAATTCGTGACCACGCAGCCGTGGAGACGATCGAACAGGAAGGGATACGACAAGCTCAGCTTGCCGCTGGCAATGCTGACCTGTTGCTACTCGTCTGCGAACCACTGCCCGCGGGTGGTTACAGTAAAATAGCTTTAACATCACCAGAAATACCACAACTTCGTGTGTTGAATAAAATCGACCTGAAAGTTCAGGTTCCTCCAAACCCAGATCATCCGGTCGACCAATTTGATGCCTGCACCAATGCCATCACTGGTGAAGGCTTGGCAGAATTGATGGTTACAATTGGCTCAAGACTTGGCCAAAACCTGCCTGATGCCGGCAAACCTGCACTGCTCAACGAGCGGCAATGGAAAATCATAAACCAATGCTCACTTACGAATTGTCCCGAACAGATTTCCGAGCTTCTGGGACACTTGATGGGTGATAACCATGGATAAAACAACATGATTCGAATACTCGTTCTATTGGTAACTTTCCTGGGATTCATTTTCATGCCATTTCTTACAAGTTCCGGAGACGAAAAACCGAATTGGGCAATTGTGATCCATGGTGGCGCCGGCAGTGACCCGCAAAAATGGAATGATGCCAAAACCAAAATTCGGGAAACAGGACTTCATCGCGCTTTAACAGCTGGCCGCGACGCACTGGCCAATGGCGGCAATGCACTGGATACCGTGGAACTGGTCATCCGCATTCTGGAAGACGATGCTGCTTTCAATGCAGGTCGAGGGGCTGTCCTTACCAAAGAAGGAAAAGTCGAATTGGATGCATCGATCATGGATGGCAAAACCGGTGCGTGCGGTGCGGTCGCGGGAGTAACAGCCACCAGAAACCCCATCAACCTGGCTCGACTGGTGATGACGCAAACACCACATGTGCTGCTCGCTGGAAAGGGTGCGAATCAATTTGCTGAACAGCAGAAAGTACCGCTCGTCACACCTGATTACTTTCTCAGCAAAGCGAGATTCCCCGAAAATGAACCGCACTATGGGACTGTCGGATGTGCCGTTCTGGACTCCAATGGAAATCTTGCTGCAGGAACCAGCACGGGAGGCACTTCCAAAAAATTACCCGGCAGAGTGGGCGATTCGCCCATCGTCGGAGCTGGAACTTATGCGGCAAATGATACTTGCGCTGTTTCAGGCACTGGCGTTGGTGAGGAGTACATCCGCAACTCAGTTGCCTATGACGTTGCGGCGCGAATGCGTTATGCCAATGAAAGTATCGAAGAAGCCGTTACCATCATCATGCAACAGACCTTGCAAGTGGGTGTGGGTGGAATCATCGCACTTTCCAAAGATGGAAAAATCGTAATGCAGCATAACACCCCCGGAATGAGTTGCGGAGCTGCTGACAGTTCCGGCAGATTTGAAACTCATCTGGTACTCAAAAACGGCGGAGCTCCACCGCCCGGTACAACCGCAGATGCCACAAAGTCCACGACAGTGGAAACTGAAATAACCGATGTGCTTCTTCAGCAAGTGGAAGACTGGAATCAGGGTGATATCGATTCATTCATGAAACCCTACTGGAATAGTGACCAGTTGACATTTTCATCTGGTGGAAAAATCACACGGGGGTACGCGAAGACGTTGCAAGGCTACAAACAGCGATACCCTGATGCAAAAGCGATGGGAACGTTAAACTTCGAAAAACTCGAGTTTCAAACACTTGGCAGTGATGCCATGCAAGTGCTCGGAACATGGAAACTTGCGAGAGACGACAAACCCATGGAGGGTCGATTCACCTTGGTGCTTCGCAAATTTCCTGAGGGCTGGAAAATCATCCATGACCACACCTCGAAAAAACCAGAAGAAAAATCTGAAAATGAAGCTTCTGAAGATACGGTGCAGCAGTGACGCATCAACATCATCTCCAGAAACCAGGACGCCAATCCTGGATCCAACCATTTCAGCTTTGTCGGATCGTGTTGGGTTGCATCATTTTTCCTGCAATCAACCTGGCGATTGCAAACGGAGTGGAACGTGATCCACGACCACTCCCTTCGCGCCCGGTAATCACAAAAGCCTTGCACCGCGCTGTCAGTTTTTTCAGAAACAATGCCTCTGCACACGGGGGCTACGTCTTCCAAATCAGTTCCGACCTCAGCAAAAGGGAAGGGGAGGGCAGAGTGACAGCGACAACTGCATGGATTGAACCCCCGGGTACACCAGCAGTAGGTCTTGCATTCCTGCAGGCGTACCGCCTGTGCAAAGATCCAATTCTTCTGGAAGCCGCCAAGGAAACTGCGGAAGCCCTTCGACACGGGCAGTTAGAATCCGGAGGCTGGGACAACCGGATCGAATTTGGCGCCGAGGAAAGAACCAAATACGCGTATCGCACCGAAACCAGAAAAAAACACAAAAGCAAACTACGCAACACAACCTCCTTTGTTGACAACAAATCACAGTCAGCAATTCGGTTCCTGATGGAACTTGATGTCGAACTGGGTCAGACCGACCAGTCACTGCACGAAACTGTTCTCTATGCCTTGAATTCAGTTCTCAAATCCCAATATCCCAATGGAGCATGGCCACAACGGCAAC
>JAPOKD010000492.1 GCA_029977825.1 Planctomycetota bacterium
AATCTCGGTATTGGCGGCGGATACTGCGTTGCGTAGGGCTTCCGCTGGCTTGCGGTCATTGTTACGCAAGTAATGCATCGCGATCTGTTCAGTTGCGATTTGGCTGGCGAGTTCCCCGGCAGCATGAGCGCCCATGCCATCGGCGACGACGAACAGATGGCCCCGCGTCCAAAACCGCTCCTCGGTCTTCGCTGGTAAGCTCACCATCGAATCTTGGTTGTTCGCGCGACGCATACCGACATCGGTTAGTTCAGCGAACACGATTCCTGAATTCCAGTGTTCCGACACCAAAAACGACTCTTGCGGCAAATGAGTAAAAACGAACGCAGCGGACGGGGATAATTTTGTACTTGAGATCCCTCCCCTGTCGGTCAACCGCACAAAAAACTTGCGGTCGACAGAACTAGGTTCAGTAATCACGCAGGACTAGATATGTCAAAGAGTATAACCAGCTTGTCCGGCACTGCGGGGGGGGGGCAAGACTGAACCGGCTGATATGTGGCGAGTATTGGGGTGGACAGGACGCAAAGTCGGTTCGATCGTGCTATTTCTACGTAAAATGGTGATGAAAGGCCTCTTTGAAGTACACGTCGGAAGATTACCCCGTGGCACAAAACAGGTTTTATCCGCGGTGAAAGTAGGCAAACAAGCAGTGTGAATTCATCCATCCAGCACCCGAATTGGGGATTTGCGTGTTCCAACTGTGCGGAGTCTCCGATAATCAAGCGGTAAGTTCTGTAGCTTTCAGGATCGCACTGATATGTGTTTTTGATCACGCGTGGGAATTGTTGCGCCACTTTGCCGCATCATGACTGACCCAACGGTTGCCGTCCCATAGCCCACTGTGAATCGCGAACCCTCTGCCAGCACAGCGGATGAAAGCCTGTTTGTCTGTTCATTTTAGGTCTGATCAGCAACTCTGATCAGCACTCTGTTAGTGAGCAGGTTGGTTTGGGTGCACTCGATGCGTCATGGACGGACTTTGCTCGTATTCGGTCGGAAGGCATTCTGGAAAGTTGCAATGATTAAGTCGCACTGATAACAGGTCCACACTCGGTAAAATACGGACTTTGAAGCTGGCAAGCGGTTCTATTCGCACATTTGCCGGATAGCGTACGAGTGTTAGTCGCCTGTAACATGTATTTGCGGTTGTTGCAGATCGGAGGCTTCATCCGAGGATTGAGGATTAATGATAGGGACCGGCCTCGAGTTGGCATTCATTGCAGCGAGGCCATGGCGAAAGAACGTGAACGGAACTACAAGCCATTCGAGTGATTGGGAGTCTCGGCCACTGCGGAAACGGTGCCGCGTGGTGGGTGGTGTCGCTGCCGAGATTGCTGCTCGCGCCGAACAGCTGACTGAGCTTTCCAGCACCGCTCAACGCAGGGATCCGGTTGAGACAATCACGGCTGAGCTCATGCCCACTTGCAGCGCTCTTCGCTTTATCGGTCGCAAGGGTAGCGGAGTGCTGCGGACTCGCGCTTACAACGCTTTGGGGCGGCCCGTGTGGTTGTGGGGGGTTCGTAGCCGCGTCTATCGCAAACCAAGAGGCAAAGTGCTGGTCCTCGGAACATGGAACTATCCGATTTTTTTGCCCGGCGTTCAGGCTGCACAGGCATTGGCCGCCGGTAATACCGTCCTATTGAAACCCGCTGCTGGCTGCGAAAAAGTGACTTCGTGCCTTGTCGACGCTTTTCACGAAGCTGGTGTTCCAGCATCAGCGTTACAGATGTTGCCGTCCGAGGCAGAGTCGGCCATTCAGGCAATTGATGATGGTGTTGATCTGATTGTTCTCACGGGGGCTTCTGAAACCGGGCGAAAAGTGCTTCGCCAAGCAGCTGAGACGGTCACGCCAGCGATCATGGAACTGAGTGGGTGCGACGCTGTGATTGTTTTGCCAGGGGCGGACATCGCTCGAGTCGCGGACTGCATAGTCTTCGGTTTGTTGTTCAATGCGGGGGCAACCTGCATCGCACCTCGCCGAATCATTGCTGAAACGCGAGAGGCAAACCTGCTGCAGAAAGCACTCAGCGAACGCCTTAAACAAGCGGGTGAGGTCACTGTCCATACCGCAGCGCGGGCAGAAGCCGTCCGGCTTGTTTCGGGGGCTATTTCATCCGGTGCCATCGATGTTTTAGGCCGCTTTGACGGCAGCCAACTGCTTCAATGCGGTACTATGAGCCCTGTGTTACTCGATCGGGTAAGCCAAGATGATGAGATCGCAGCTGCAGACCTCTTTGCACCTGTCACCGGAATCTTGCGTGTTTCATCCATCGACGAAGCTGTTGAAATCGTCAATCGGTGTCCTTATCGATTGGCTGCCTCGGTTTTCGGGCCCGGAAGACTTGCTGAATCGGTAGCCGTCCAGCTCGATGTGGGTACCGTTTGCGTCAACGATCTGATTGTACCCACAGCTGACCCACGTCTGACTTTTGGCGGGCGGGGCGAGAGTGGATTTGGGGTGACTCGGGGAGAAGATGGGCTATTGGCGATGAGTGTGCCAGTAACGATCAGCCGCAGACATGGGAAATTTGCACCACATTTGCAGCCGCGGCAATCAACGGATGCCCAAACCTTGCTGGGTGCGCTACAACTAATACATGCCGGAACATTGACAGAACGCTTTAGCGGTCTCAAAAACATGATCGCTGCAGTGAAGACTGGAAAAAACGCTGGTGCGAGCGACCAAATTCAAGAACCACAAGCTCCATCGTCGGAGAAGGAAAATAATTCATGATTGCATCCGATCCCAAGCAGTCCCATGTCGTCGTCATCGGCAGCGGATTGGCTGGTTTGTCATCTGCTTGTGTGCTGGCTGCTCGCGGGCATCGAGTCACCGTTCTGGAGAAGAATGACTGGTTTGGCGGCAAGGCGGCCGTACACCGTGATCAGGGCTATCGTTTCGACATGGGGCCGACAATTCTGACCCTGCCCGGTGTTCTCCGGCGAGTATTTGAGGAAGCGGGCAAAAAACTCGAGAATTATCTCGACATTGTGCGCTTGGATCCCCAGTGGCGTTGCTTTTTCGAAGGGGATCAAAACAAAGGTGAAGAGAACACCGTCTTGGATCTCGTAGATAGTACCGACGAGATGGTCGGGAATATCGATCGGCTCACTGGGTCAACCTCCAATGGCGAAGGCTATCGACGGTTCCTCGAGATGAGTGAGGGACTGCATGACGTTTCCAAACGCTTCTTCTTCTGGAAAAGCGTTGGCGGGTTGAGTGACACGATGGACGTGGCGGGCTCGTTCTCAGCGGCTGTGCTGAAAGATGTGCTTTCATTGCGGATGGGGCAAAGTGTCGCATCCGTTGTGCGGAAGCATGTGCCAGACCACCGAGTCTCGCAGATGATGGATCACTTCACGCAGTACGTGGGGTCGTCTCCCTATGCCTCGCCTGCTGTATTGTGTGGGATCGCGCACATGCAGACTCAGGAGGGAATCTGGTATCCCATGGGTGGCACACGCGCGGTGCCCGAAGCCTTGGGGCGTCTGGCTGGTGAATTGGGCGTCGACATCCGCTGCGGCACAGACGTGATGCGAATCAACACGTCTGGCAAGACGGTTACCGGGGTTGTCACGGCCGGTGGAGAAGAGATCAGTTGCGATGCTGTGGTGAGCAATTGTGATGCTGTGCGAACTTATCGGGAATTATTGGGCGAAACACCGCAGGCAGCCAAGTTTCAGAAGAAGGACTTTGAGCCAGCCTGCAGCGGGGTGGTGCTCTATTTGGGATTGGATCGGCGATTTGATCAATTGCTGCATCACAACTTCGTCTTCTCAAGAGATCCTGAAGAAGAATTCGATTACATCTACAAGCGTGGTGAGCCTGCTCCTGATCCCTCCGCTTACGTCTGTGCACCGGCCATCACTGAGTCGCAAGTGGCCCCTGAAGGTGGCGAGGCTTTGTACATTCTTGTGCACACGCCGTACCTGCGAAAAAACCACAACTGGAAGGAGATGTTGCCAAGATACCGCGAGGTAATTCTGGACAAGCTAGAGAGGACCGCTGGCATGGGCGGTATTCGTGATTCGATCAAGTGCGAGGCTTCCCTGACTCCCGAGGGAATCCATAACCGTTACCGGGTTTTGAACGGGGCGATCTATGGCTTGGCGAGTCATGGCAAGTTTCTCGGTGCCTTCAAGCCGGCGAATCGTCGCAAAGACTTGAGCGGACTTTATCTCGCTGGGGGTGCTGCGCATCCCGGACCCGGCATGCCGATGGTGTTGATGAGCGGTTGGATCGCCGCAGATTCGCTCGATACAGACGCCAAGGCCGGCAAGCTGTCGGCTGTCTGATACGCCTGTGCGCCTTCTGCGCGAGCCTCGTAGCATCAGGCTGGGGTAGCCAGCGCTGGCTCGTCTTTGGAACACGTGGCTGCCCGCGCGAAGCGTCACTGTTTCCGGAGTATCGTCGGGATTTCGCACGGCGTGTGCGTTTCAGCGGCTCCTGCTTCGCCAGTTGCGGTTGCACGCAGGTGACAAACCAAGCTTGATGTTTGGGGCGGCACTCGTTGGATTTGTCTTGCAGCTTTGTCTTGCGCGGTGAAAGCCGTGCATGTTCAGGGATCAGCGGATCTGGTGCTCTGATCGATCTACGCCGTGTTTTTCCTGCTCCATGCCTGTCTGCGGCTGTCTGCTGGGGGGATTGGCAACAAAAATTTTCAAGTTTGCCGGGAGGGCTTGCCATCCGCGAATACTTCATCGTCTCGCGGGAGACATTGCCGGTGGCAACATCGGTCAGGCAATCAAAATTTTTTCAAGAGGATGGTTTGATATGAAAATGTTGCTTCGCTACACCGCCGCCTTCGCAGTGGTTGCCCTGATGGCTCCTGCGACGCGAGCCGCCGACATTGTCGACACAGCAGTCGGTGCCGGCAGTTTCAAGACTCTTGCTGCAGCTCTCGGAGCGGCTGATCTTGTTGACACACTGAAAGGCGACGGGCCTTTCACGGTCTTTGCCCCAACAGACGAGGCATTC
>JAPOKD010000556.1 GCA_029977825.1 Planctomycetota bacterium
ACGGCCGACCTCCTCATGCATTAACAGCCAATAACAGATAACACCCTATATTCAACCATCTTGGAGAAAACCTGAAGTGTTCAACACAAGACTTACATGCCTGTCATTAGGCATGGCTTTTCTGGTCATCTCTGTCGGAGTTGTTTCCGCACAGGAAAAACTGGATCGCACTCATCTACCGATTCAAGAGCCCAAACGAGCCACGTACAGCGAACTTGACGTTCGCAATGTCAAAGACAAACCACCATTCTTTGCAGTCACCGCGCCCAAAAATGCTCCCAATGTTGTGATCGTGTTGATTGATGACATTGGTTTTGGGGGCCCCAGCACGTTCGGCGGCCCGATTCAAACACCCACACTAGACAAGCTTGCCAAGGGCGGCTTGAAGTTCAATAACTTCCACACGACAGCGCTCTGCTCGCCGACGAGGATGGCACTCAAAACGGGGCGGAATCACCACACCGCCAACACCGGTTCGATCATGGAGAGTTCAACGGGTTTTCCCGGCAACACTGGGCAGGTTCCCAACAGTGTGGCTCCCTTGGCCGAGATGCTCCGATTGAATGGATATAGCACAGGTGCTTTCGGTAAGTGGCATGAGACTGCCGCTTGGGAGACAAGTGTATCGGGGCCCTTCGACAGATGGCCGACACGCCAGGGATTTGACAAGTTCTACGGATTCATCGGGGGCGAGACCGATCAGTGGTTCCCCTTGATCTACGACGGCGTTACCAGGATCACCCCACCGGAGACGGAGGGCTATCACTTCACCGTTGACATGACAGATCAGGCGATCAAGTGGATGAAGGCTCAGCAATCGATGACGCCGGACAAACCTTTCTTCATGTACTACGCGACCGGGGCTGTTCACGCACCGCACCATGTGCCCAAGAAGTGGGCGGATAAATACAAAGGTAAGTTCGACGCAGGTTGGGATGCAATTCGCGCCGAAACCGTTGCACGGCAGAAGAAACTCGGTGTCATACCGGCGAACACCAACTTGGGTCCCAAACCCGAAGACATCAAAGATTGGGATGCCTTGTCCGGCGACGAACAGCGTCTGTTCACGCGTCAGGCCGAGGTATTTGCGGGATTCCTTGAGCAAACAGACCATGAGATCGGCCGACTTACCGAAGCGATTGAAGGCATCGGTGAACTGGACAATACATTGTTCATCTACATCGCTGGTGATAACGGGACCAGCGCCGAAGGTGGCTTTGTCGGCATGTATAACGAGATGACCTATTTCAACGGCGTCACGGAGAAGGTAGAGGATCTACTGCCTTTGATCGACAAATGGGGCGGTCCTGAGACGTTCCCGCACATGGCCGCTGGCTGGGCGGTGGCGTTCGACTCGCCCTTCTCTTGGACAAAACAAGTTGCGTCAGACTTTGGTGGGACCCGTAACGGCATGATTATTCATTGGCCAAACGGTATCAAGCAGCAAGGCGGACTGCGCACCCAATTTGGACACGTCATTGATATTACGCCAACCATTCTTGAGGCAGCTGGGCTCCCCGAACCCACCAGCGTGAATGGAACAGTACAAACACCGATCGAGGGCACCAGTCTGCTTTACACCTTCGACAATGCGGACGCAGAGGAGCAGCATACCACCCAGTATTTCGAGATGTTTGGCAACCGGGCGATCTATCACGAGGGCTGGCTGGCACGTACGCTTCACCGGGCCCCCTGGCAGACCGCCGGTATGCCTCCCCTGGAAACCGATGTTTGGGATCTATACGACGTTCGCAACGATTTCAGCTTGACGAACAATCTTGCCAAGCAGCATCCGGAAAAACTGGCCAAGCTGCAGGCCCTGTTCATGAGCGAGGCAGAAAAGTATCACGCGTTGCCAATTGACGACCGGGTCATTGCACGGATGAATCCAGCGCTGGCAGGCCGCCCTGACATCATGGGAGATCGCACTTCGCTGACGCTCTACGATGGCATGGACGGCATGCTGGAAAACACTTTTATGAACGTTAAGAATCGCTCCAAAACGATTACCGCCGAGCTCGAAATTCCGGAGGGTGGAGCAAACGGTGTGATTCTCACTCAGGGTGGTCGCTTTGGTGGCTGGTGTCTGTACATGAAAGACGGCAAGCCTGTGTATACCTACAACTTCCTCGGACTTGAGCGATTTACGGTTGCATCTCCGAATGCCATTCCCCCAGGTGCCGCGACCGTTGTGCTCGACTTTGCCTACGAGGGCAAGAATAAGCAAGACCTTGGAAAAGGTGGAAAGGTCACGATTTCCGTCAACGGAAAGACGGTCGCCGAAGGTCGGGTCGAGAAGACTCAGTCGCTGATCTATTCTGCAGATGAAACGGCTGATGTTGGTCTCGACAATCAAACGCCGGTTGCCGAAGATATCGGGATCGGACGCGATCAGACCCGCTTCACCGGTCAGATCAAGAAGATCACCCTGAGCGTCAAGGACGTGCAATAGACTGCATTGACTTGATAGAGCGCGAGCGGTCGCTAACGCGACCGCTGACGGTCGGCGCAAGCCGCGGTGGATCCATCGATCTTCCCCAACGGGCTATACCCGTTCTTAAGTTAGTGAATTGATCAAGTTTTCTCCAGCAGCACAAGTCTGCTGGAGATCGCATGAGCATTATCGATTCCCGCTCTTTCGAGGCTTGAAAAGAGGGTTCGGTCTCGGTTCTCGAGCTCCGACTTCGTCGCGCCAATGTTGAAGCTGTTTGCGTAGTTGTGCTGCTCGCTGCGGATGCTGATTGGCGAGGTCCTTCGTCTCACCGAGATCTTCCTTCAAATTGAAGAGTTCAACGCGGTTGTCTTCGTAGTATTCCAGCAGCTTCCAATCGCCTGCTCGCATCGCACTCACAGGCGTCGTTGTTGAATAGTAGTGCGGGTAGTGGAAGTGCAACGCGTTGCGATCGAGCTTGGCGGCTGGGTCCTTTAACAGCGGCGTCAGATTCAGCCCATCAATCGTGACGTCATCCGGCATTTCAATTCCGGTCGCAGCAAGCAGCGTTGGCAACACGTCCATCACGATCACCGGTTCACGACAAATTGCACCTTGAGTCGTGACGCCTGGCCAGTGAACAATCATCGGGACACGAATGCCGCCTTCATAGCAGGAGCCTTTGCCACTTCGTAGTGGAGCATTATTCGTCGCTGGAACCGTCTGCCCCGATTTCTTGTCGATTCCGATAAAGCCGCCGTTGTCACTTGCGAATATCACGATCGTGTTTTTGTCCAGACCACGATCTTTGAGTTTCGCGAGCACGCGACCGACGCTTTCATCAAGACTCTTCAGCATTCCGGCGTAGACCGCGTTCTGATGTTTCATTTCGGGTTGCAGCTTCGACTCGAAGTATTTCACGTCATCCGCTTTCGCTTCGATCGGAGTGTGCGGCGCGTGGTGCGATAGATACAGAAAGAACGGCTTATCACCAGCTTTGTCGATGACGGCGAGCGATTCGTCTGTCAGGCGATCCGTCAAATACTCGCCGGACTTGCCAAACTCCAAATGCGGCACGTAGCGATAACCAGATCCGAAATACCCCTCGCCCCGATACGGGTACCAGAACGTTTGTGGTGCGCCCCAATGAGTCCCGCCAATGTTGACGTCGAAACCGTGTGTTTCGGGATAGTGATCGGCATCGCCAAGATGCCACTTGCCGACTAGCGCCGTAAAATATCCCGCCTTCTGCAGAAGCATTGCCAGCGTCGTTTCCGAGTGTGGCAAACTGTGAAGCGATTCGCCTTGCAAGAGCTTTCGATTCTGCGGTCCTTTGAGCGAACCTTCCGACCAGATCGTCATCCGGACTCGCGCTGCATGCCGGCCTGTCAGCAACGCCGCTCGCGTCGGCGAGCAAACTGGCATCGCATAAGCGTCGGTAAACTTCATTCCATTGGCGGCAAGGCTGTCGATATTGGGAGTCTCGTACAAGTCGGCCCCATAGCAGCCAAGATCGGACCACCCCATATCGTCAGCAAGAATGAAAACGATATTCGGCCTGTCTTCGGCGACCACGGGAGTGCCAAGCAGAATAATGAGGACAACAAAGTTGATCAGCCGCATATCTCTAATTCCAGTGCTGGGTAATTCTGTTTCTCAGGAAATCGGCAGTTCATGATTCTGTACGTTTCGCCTGAACAATGTGTAGCGTCTCTCCCTGAAGCGTGGGGAGTGAAGCCAGCACTGATGTGCACGACTGATGTCGACACCGCTGCGCAGAGATAGCGGATGGGGCGGGAGAGTGAAATACGTTTCATCACTTCGACTGCTCCAAAATCCTTTGCAGTTGGCTCCGCATCTCTGCGAGCTGGGATAGATGCGCTGGATGATTCACAAGGTTCCTCAACTCCTTTGGATCGGCCTGAAGGTGGTAGAGTTCATCCAGACTGTCGGATTCGAGGTAGTGGATATATTTCCAATCGTGCGTCCAGTCCGTTGCTCACGTTGGAAGC
>JAPOKD010000545.1 GCA_029977825.1 Planctomycetota bacterium
CTCTTGTGGTTACCGGTGGCAACATAATCACCCCGGCTGAAATACTTTTCGAGCCATACATAGGCAATGATGAAAAAATAGCGGCTGCCCATTTCTCGCATCTTTAGTTTCGCCACACCGGTTCGACGATTCTTCCAGGTAATGGGAATGACTTTCCAGCTGTAGCCACGAACAATCGCCTTGAGCGGTAGTTCAACTGTCAAGTTGAAGTGGGGGGAAATCAATGGCTGACAACCTTGCACCGTTGAAGCGCGGTATGCTTTGAAAGCGTTGGTGGTGTCATTGAGTTTGATCCTGAAAAGCAAACGAATCAGGTGGTTGACTAGCCGATTCAGTCTCAGTTTCAGCCACGGGTAGTCGATGACACCGCCTCCCTTCATGAAGCGACTGCCAAACACGCAGTCCCAACCTTCATTCAGTAATTCCCAATAGCGGACTACATCGTTGGAGTCGTCTGATTCATCTGCCATCATGACAACAATCGCATCACCTTTGGCTGAATCGATGCCACAACACACTGCCCGTCCGAAACCACCTTCCGATTCGTTCCTCACCGGATTCAAAGCATCATTCGAAACGGCCATTTCTTGAAGTATTTCCCACGTGGAATCACTGCTGTGATCATCGACAACAACAATCTCATGTGGGATTGATTTCAGTTTCAAGGTCAGGTGCAGATGTTCGACGGTCGATGCAATGCACTCCGCTTCATCCATCGCCGGGATGACCACGCTGAGCAGCGAGAGTGGTTCTTTCGATGCTTTTGTCGTGCTCATGGTCGGTGAAAGAGGCGTTTGGAAAAATGATGCTTTGTGGATGTGGGCTAGTACGATGACATGGTTCGTGGGCGGGATTTGTATCGGGGCACCGCGTTCTACTGGAATTGCGTCGCACCGGTAACTGCAGCAGTCGGCGATGGAAACAGAGGCAAATGGAACAAACTTGCGTTGAAGGAATTGACGTTTTGCCGAACTTTCCCGCGATGCCACTTTGAACAGCCTCGTTTGATCTGCCCACGAGTGTACTCACACGCAGAGCAGATGTACTGCTAAGCGGAGGTTCACCGTCCCAAAAGTCTAATGGCTGGCTAGCGATTTCGCAGTGTAGTGACGCAGTGTAGTGACGCAGGGTAGTGACGCAGGGAGAGGGAGTTCAGGGGGAATGCGAGTTCTGTAGGGGCCGAAGCTGGTTTCTGCCCACTGGCAAAAACGGGTCGCTTTCGCCAACATGACGGGCTGCGGACAGGTGAACGTCTGAAGTTTCACTGTGTTGCTATGCCGAATTTCGTTTGCGGGATCCCAGTAAGCCCATTGGCTTTGACCCAATTTGTGTGAGGATTGACTGTGAACCACGAAGATTTGCTGCGGCAGAAATATCTTCGCCGGTTCAAGGTCGGGGCCGTGCTGTTGGCCCTGCTCGCCATCCCCGCCATCTTCCATTCGCATGCAGCGATCGAATCACTTTTCAATCGACCGTCGGACTGGATCCCGAACACCGTTCCAGAGAAGACGGAATTTGATGACTTTGTGAAGAACTTTTCGGCGGCTGATCTGATCATGATCGCCTGGGACGGATCTGATCTGGACTCGGCTTCGCTTGCAGCCGTTGCAACTGCGTTGAGCCCGTTAGTCGAACCCAATCAGGTCAGTGACGCTGTTGCTGGCAGCGGAACGCTTCCCGAGAGTTGGTATGAACAGATTGATCCGAGTGTTTCGGCAAAGGTTGCCGATCTGATCATGGGGTTGCGCGAGCAGACGGGACTGAAATTTCCGTTGCGGTGGGTACGCACCGGGACAGAAACTCTTGAGCGTTTGACTTCCTCGCCAGTGAATCTCACTCGCGACGCTGCCGTACGTCGTCTGCAGGGGTCACTCATCGGTCATGATGGCAGCCAGACTTGCCTGGTTGCATCGTTCTCCATGTCAGGGCTTCAGCAACGCCGGCTTCTGATTCCCGGTATTCGAAAAATCGTTGGCGAGGTGACGGATCGGGATGCTAGCCAGGTGTCTGTGGTGGGCGGACCATTCGAGGGTGGAACCGTTGATACTGAGAGTGTGCGGTCGATGAGGGTCTTTACACCACCATCAGCCTTGATTGCAGCCGTGTTGTGTTTGATCTGTTTACGTTCAATTCCCTTGACGGGATCCATCGTAGCGATCGCGGTGATCGGTGAAGGACTTGTGCTTGCCATGGTCTATTACACCGGCGTACCCATGAATGCCGTTTTGATTGTCTTGCCTCCGCTGATTTTTGTGTTGACAGTTTCAGCAGGGATCCATTTAAGCAACTATTATCTGGATGCCGCTTCAGATTTCCCTGACTTGTCACGTGCCGAGGCTGCCCAGCTTGCGATGAAAGCTGGGGTGCCACCATGTTGCCTCGCTACAGGGACCACAGTGGTTGGTTTAAGTTCGCTGATGTTGGTCCGTCTGGAACCGGTTCGGATCTTTGGCGGTGTCGCATCATTGGGGGTCGTTGTGACTCTGGTGTTGCTTTTTCTGTTGTTGCCAGGCGCCATGGTGCTCACCAAGTCGCGTCGGAAAAAGACTGCAGATGGGCCTCAACAACGTGATGGTCTGACCGGTTGGCTCAGGTTGTGGATGCGGCGTCGGCTTGCCCGTCCATGGCCGGTGATTCTCGGTTTTCTGTTCGTGTCGATCATCTTGTCGGTTGGATTGACGCGGCTGGAAAGCACCGTGAATGTGCCCCGCATGTTTCTACCCGACAGTGATATCCGAACCCAATATGATTGGTTTGAGACTCATGTTGCACCTACCGTCACAGGTGAGCTGCTGTTGTCATTTCCTGAGATGACGGATGATGATGATCCGCTGAGAAGGCTGGCTGTGGTTGCCAAGTCTCATTCGAAGCTACTGAAACTCGATGCTGTCGATGGTGTTTTGTCGGCGATGACTTTCGTGCCAGCTATTTCCGGAAAGCGTACTTTAGCGGCTACAGCACAACGCAGTGTGGTCCGGAAACTGGTCAGAGATCCCAAGTCGACGCTTGGACAATTGGGATTCATTGCACGCGATGGTGGACGGGAGATCTGGCGAATCAGTATCCGCATGCCACAACAGGCAGAAGATGATTCGAGTGAGGCACTCGATACCATTCGCAAGGCAATCAGCGAAGTGATTGCTGACAGCAAAGAGCCAGTGCGGGCCTCATTGACCGGCGGTGTCGTGATTGTCGAGAAGTCTCAGGAAATTCTGCTGAGGGATCTTTTTCGTAGCTTCATGACGGCCTTTGCTGTGATCGCAATCGTCATGGTGTTGATGTTACGCAGTGTGCTGGGCGGTTTGATTGCGATGGCCCCGAACCTGTTTCCCACGGTCGCGTTGTTTGGCTTCATGGGTTTGTTGGCAATCCCGTTGGATATCGGCTCAGTTATGTCTGCCAGTGTCGCTTTGGGAATCGCGGTGGATGACACGGTTCATCTTCTCAGCAGATTTGGGTCCCGCCGTGCACGTGGTCTCGGGCAGATTCGTGCCGCCTACGGCGCTCTCACTCAATGTGGCTGGGCCATGTTCCAGACCACTCTCGTTTGTGGAGTTTCGTTGATGGCCTACTGGTTCAGCGATTTTGTGCCCACAAGCCGGTTCTCGCTGTTCATGTTCGGGTTGCTTTCCAGTGCCTTGCTGGGAGTGGTTTTCCTGTTGCCTGCCTTGATGGCGAGTTCATTGGGGCGTTGGCTGTCATCAACGATCGGGTCGAACCCGGAAGCTACCATTTCTTCCGACAAGCCTGAGACGACTCGCCCTCGCGATATACGGCGAGTGCCGACGCGATGGGAATAGCACCTGAATCACAGTTGACGATCCGGCATGCCAGTTCAGCGTTCAGTTTCGCGGTGTTCGCGTTACCAGAAAACTGCGATCGCCACGCGTTACATAAATCGCGTCTTCGTCCAGTCGTTGGCAAAGTTTGACCAGAAATTCGATTAACAGATCGAATTCTGCTTCCACGTGAAAAGAAACTTCAAACCGTTCCATCACGTCGTGAACGGGGATGTTCTCATGATTGACCCAGAAACCTTTTACAGGTGTTGGCGTCTGCGTGTAGGCCTGATAGCGGTTCATCAGGTATTCATGGATCGAAGAACGCGCTGACTGCTTGTTCTCATTGAAACGGAGATCATCAAGCTTGTGGGACGGCACGTAAAAAACGGTCATCTTGCCAAGTTCGTGAAGATGAAGTGAGTCAGACATCGAACCCTGCTTCTTGACTTTCGTTGGATTTGTGTTGAATCTTGGACTTCGTGACCGGGAGAAAAATGTGAGTCCGGATTCAGTGTTCTTTCAGATTAGGCTCGCCAGGTAAGTCAGATCACAGTGCGATCATTAAGATTTCACCAGTTTACTGACGGCTTTGAACTCCGGCCGTTGAGCCGTTTGTAACCACTCGAACAGTACGGATTCAACTCCTATCAAGGTCGCGCCACAATCGCGCATCCGGTCCAGAGCCAGTTCATGATCCTGGCGGTGACGTGATCCCACTGCCTGCACAGCAACAAA
>JAPOKD010000375.1 GCA_029977825.1 Planctomycetota bacterium
CGAGGATGATACCTTCCGGTCAGAAACTCAGCACGAGTTGGCGCGCAGACCTGACAGACGTAATAGTTCAGAAATGAGGCCCCCTGCTTTGCGATCGAATCGAGATGCGGAGTGGACAGATTGGTGTTTCCGTGAATGCCCAGATCCCCCCAGCCCTGATCATCAGTCAGGATAATCAGGACATTGGGCCGCACGGCACCACAAGCATAAAGATTCATCGCGATAAGCATGCCGAGACCCAAAAGAGCCCGAAGATTGCATAATCTGCCCTGCGCAACCTCTACCATTTCATGCCTTCCACGTTTCGTACGTAAGGAGATACAAAGCGCCATACTCCAGTTGATGCGGTATCAACGTACAACTCGCCCCGATCCAGATCCGCCAGCCAATGCATCGACCTCAGCACGACTGGCATAATTGAAATCACCTTCAATCGAATGGGCCAGACAGGATGCCGCAACAGCAAAGTCCAGAGCTTCTTCCAAAGACGGATAATCGTCATTGGTCAGCGCATAAATCAGTCCGGCGGCAAAGGAGTCTCCACCGCCCACACGATCCACGATATTGCGAATCTCATAAGGCGCATACTCGTTGCTCTGTCGTGGTGCAAAGAGTGCTGCTTCACTTTGAGCGGCATACAGCATGGCGCCCCAATTGTTGTGGGATGCAGATAAACTTTCACGCAACGTTGTTGCAACGATTCCAATATTCGGAAATTCCGCAACTACCCGTTTGGCAACATCGGGATAGCTTGCGATGTCCAATTTTCCAGAATGCACATCCGAATGTTCCCCGCGTATTCCGAGCACATCACCGCAATCCTCTTCATTAGCTATCAGAACATCAACGCTGGTCAAAACTTCCGACATCACGCGTTTGGCCAAATCGCGTTTGGGAGTTTCAGGTTCCCATTGCCAAAGTTTCGCTCGAAAGTTCAAGTCACAGGAAACCGTCAGTCCAGCCTGCTTCGCTGCCCGCACCGCGGCAACAGTCGCTTCGGCAGCTTGGCTTGAGATAGCGGGTGTAATCCCGGTAACGTGGAACCACTGTCCATCGGCAAAAATCCCGGGCCAGTCATAAACCTCCGCTGCTGTCAGACTGATGGCCGAATGGTCTCGATCATAAATCACACGGCTTGGTCTTTGGTTGGCCCCCTTTTCCAGAAAATAAAGGCCCATTCGACCATAATCTGTCCGGACAATATGCGACGCCATACCAGTGGCTTGCAACGACGCAATGCAGGCATCAGCCAGATCATTGTGGGGTAATGCTGTCACAAACTTGGCATCCGCACCTAGGAATGCAAGTGAAGCAGCAACGTTGGCTTCTGCGCCGGCGAAAGTCACTTCCAAGGTACCCGGTAACCCCTGCCCCAGACGAATAAAACCTGGCGGGGTCAAACGCCCCATGATTTCACCAAATGTAATGATCGATTTCATTTCTCGCGTAGTTCCTTGATAACACGTCGGGCCTCAGTGGCATGGTCAATCACGACTGACCAGTTATGTTCCTGAATTATTTTCCTCGGCGCTAACCACGATCCACCAATCGCGGGTACGGCTGCGTCAAACAGATAACCTGCCATGTTAGCCGCATTGATACCGCCCAGCGGCAGAAACTGGAGCCCCAGGTGAGCATAGGGAGCGTACATACTTCTGAGGTACTTGATTCCGCCACTCGGCTCAGCGGGAAAAAACTTCAATTCACGGCATCCAAGTTCGACAGCCAATTCGATCTCCGATGGCGTGACAATCCCAGGCGCAAAAGGCAGCCCAAGCTGCTTTGCCCGCTCCACCACCTTCACGTTCAAGCCGGGTGCTACCCCGAAAGCAGCACCAGCATCGACGACCTCTTCCAACTGTTGCGGACTCAGGATGGTTCCCACCCCTGCGAGCATTTCTGGCACCTGTTCGCGAACAAGACGCAAAGCGTCAACCGCTGCTGGTGTACGCAACGTCAATTCCATGGCATCAATGCCACAGGCCAATAACGCCCGTGCCAGCGGTACGGCGTCCTCAGGCTGATCAATGACTAACACTGCAATCACACCGCTCTTCTCAATGCGCTGCAGTGTTGACTCGGGGAAAAGTGAATCCATGAATCCTATTTCTCAAGACGAAATTCCAGATCAGTAAACGGTACCAAACGATAGTCGTTCGTGGATCCGAGATACACCGGCAACAAGTCAAAGTCATCCATCTATTTTGACAACCAGCTTGCTCCAGTCACCTTCACCCACGTGCTTCTTGAATTCGAAAACCGCTCACACAATCAAAAATGCCCTTCTTCGCAAGGGAAGGCAAGCCACGGTCACGAAAACAGGCGGGATGCAAAATCACCGGAACTATCAAAACGCAACGGGGCTGGTTCAGCCAACAATTCCAAGTCAGAACGCTCACTGGCTGCTTCCCAGTAACTCCGACTGCACGCTATCTCGCTGAGTTGCAGTGTATCTCGAATCCACAACCAATTGAGCTCCGACCGTCTGTCTGCCGGGGTCTGCGAGACCACGGCATCCAGAACTTCCCGATCTGAATCAAAAGTAATTGGAATGGCTCCCGCGGTAACGTGAGCACTGGTAACACAATTGATTCGGGTAACTTCTTCATTGATTGCGTTTACCATTTTACGGTGACCGTACTCGGCAATGCCCACCCCACATCCGTTACCCGCGGTCTTTTCTGTCAAAGACCTGACGTAAATCTGTCGTATTTTTGGCAACTCATCGGGTGCAGCGCTACGATCATTGGTCTTTCTTCCGATGACATTGGTATCCATTCCACAACCACTGATCTCTTTTCCTATCTGATCCACGATCAATAAGTCAGCATGGTCAAACGGTAAACGCGGCATTCGACTTCGAGCCAACTCCAAAAGCTCAGGTTCGCGACTCAGGAAGTCCGCTGAAGCAACTGCTTCGATATGCGAAGTGTTCTCGTAAGCATCCTCCACAATGGCAATGCCCGCGATAATGGAAACGCTTTCCAAAATCATGGAGACAATCTCTGGCGCCAGTAATTCAAGTCGATGGTCATATTCTGGGAACACCTGGTGGTACAGGTAGGCACCACGATGTTTCCCAAGCCCAATCATCAGCATCTTGATCAAGCCGCTTTCATACCTTCCAGCCAATCGGGTGTGAGGCTTGATGCGATTCACCACCACAACATGATCTGCTTCACTGGCAACACGATCAAAGTGAACATCCAACCCATCAGAAGTAGTCCCGATCAAGACGGTTTCCATACTGGCTTCGACAGGACACCCCATTTGGTCAGCCGTAATCCCGTAGGAAGCAAGTACCGCAGCCTGACCATCAGCAGTAGCTCCACCATGGCTTCCCATTGCGGGCACGATAACAGGTTGACCACCTCGATCACTCACTTGCTGAACGACACTCGCAACGATCGCTTTCAGATTCGCGATCCCGCGACTCCCGACAGCAATGGCCACCCGTTGCCCTGCTTGAATCTGAACCATCGGTGACTGCTGTACAGTTGCATTGATGGCCGCAGGTATATCCGCAAGTGCGTGTTGCTCAAAGTTCTGCCTGACTGGAAAAAACTCCGGGTAAGGCGACTGATTCTCAGTGTTCACTGCTTTTTCACTTCTCACTGTGTCCGCAACTCCAACGGATTAACATCTAATTGGGAGCTGCTTGTCTTTAATTGTTCGACACCCGCAACACTGACCCTCGTCCTTTGCACATCAACGCTTTTCAAGTCAGGCATCTTGAGTATGGGAACCACCGACTGATCCGAAATCTGTGTTCCAGTCATCCACAACGTTGTGATCTTTGTCGCACCGCCAAGTGATTCAATCACTTCATCTCCCGCGCTTGTCCAACTCAAATCAACTTCGTTCAGGTTCGCTGCCTGTCTGAGCCAAGTCCCCAAAGCTGAATCGATCTTTGTTGCTTCCAGATTAAGCTGCTCCAACCTTTCCGGTGCGGGAACCAGACGCTGAACTGCAGCATTGCCAATTGGCAAACGCGACAGATCAAGCCACTGCATGGAAGGCGAAACGGGAATGGTCTGCAAACCTGCCTCCGACACCTCGCAGCCAGCCAAACACAATTGCTGGATGGGATAAGTCACACGATTATCAATGAGATGCTGGTCATCCACTGTCAAGAACTTGCGTACCGATCGATCCAGTTCGTCCCAATCCAAAGTGTCTTCCGTCGAGCCGATTTCTGAACTGATCTTGTACTGGGTGGCAAGTTGCTCATAAACCCATTGCCGATCGCGGTGTTCACCACCGTCGAGCAGCTGGTGTGTTCGCAGTATTGCATGCGCATACCACCGTGCAAGATCTGACCTTGCCTGCGCTGCTTCTCTACCATCCTGCCTCAACTCGTCCATTGACATGGAATCACCGCCAACCAACAGGCGGTATCTGGCGTATTGCAACCGCGATGAATCCCAACCACCCACCGTGGCGATTCCCGCTTCCAGATGCAGTGACTCGAAGTAACCTGCAATCCCCTCAATCAACCAAAACCCCTCTTGGGTTGCTGGCATACTCCGTCCCAGTCCGGAGCGAGTGGCCTCGCAGAAAAGTTGGTGCACCAATTCATGCCGACGGGTTGCCGGATCGTCCTGCTCTGAAGCAAACAACAGGACTGTCTTGTACTTGTCACTATAAAACCCTGTTGACAACCCGACACCTGGCGTCGCACCAAGCACTTTGCGGTACTCCTCGGCGTTGCTGCACAAAACCACTCGCAACTTTCGACGAGTCGTGATGCGTTGAGGGCTGCTTTCCAGAAAAGAGGTGACTGAGTCATCATCACCCATCTCTTTCAACGCCAGGGAAACCTGTGCACTTGATTCCCAGAGAGGAAAGAACATTTGCGTCCAAACCCAGTAACAACGTTCCAAATCTTCGGCAACTCGCATACTGGATTCGCGACCAGCCTTGCTGTAGAGGACAAAATGCGTTGTATCCACCTGAGCATACGAACCCGACTTCCAACCCAGCCAACGTGGTGCTCCTCGTCCACGTTTTGCAGTCGATTCAAAGTCACCCTGCAATGGCAACCCCAGAAAACGTCGAATTCCCGGATCAGCAGGATCAGCGTGATGTGCCTGCCAAAGTCGTCGATAGGCTTTCCATCCAGGTGACGCCTGCTCACCGAACGCAACGTCGGCAAACAAACCATCACCAACTTCAGGGCTCTTGAATTCCGGGGCAAGCGGAAGAAACAAGGTTGTACGGTCAGCCGCACTCCCGGAATGGGAACTACCAGTCAAGATAAGGCACACGAAAATGAACATTGCCAAAAACTGCAATCCCAAACTGCTCTGCTGCCATCTGCACGCGTTTCGTGTGCCATCACGTCCAAAGTCCGTCTGAACAGGCATTCTTGCCTCTCCTTTTCGACAGAAGCCATTTCCAACCAAAGTTATTGTCTGCATCTTCTGCATCACATGCTCATTCGCATTAAACTGTACTGATCACGTCTCATGCTGCTACTCCTGACGTCGTTCCACTTTCCGTGATGGACTCGCGCAGGACCATGTATCACGACGAACCTATAGTCTAACACCCCAGAACGATCATGCTGACACACACCCTACGCCACTGTTTGACTTTCCCAGTGCTCGCTCTGTGCCTGTCTTGTTGTGTCCTTCAGCCCGCCCTCAATGCTGCCGAGCGGAATGTGCTGTTTATCATCACCGACGATGAGAGTCCGACACTGGGTTGTTACGGGGATCCCATTGCGAAAACACCAGCAATTGACGCCATTGCCCGAGACGGTGTCATCTTCCGCAACGCATTTGCGACCACCGCTTCCTGCAGTGCAAGCCGCAGCGTCGTGATGAGTGGCCTGCACAATCACCGCAATGGCCA
>JAPOKD010000323.1 GCA_029977825.1 Planctomycetota bacterium
AACATTGCAGGAGTTAACTCGTTGCCAGCTTTACACTCGTCCAAATTACTCGCTCGCTTTCACAGCTTGCTATGCTTCTGTGTTTTGCTGACATTAGCACCAACTCATGAATGGCTGCTTGCTCCGCAACACGCTTTTGCAGACTCAGCAGTCGAATCGGCACACGCGTCCGACCCGCGCCCCAACATTCTATTGATCATGTGTGACGACATGGGGTTTTCGGACATCGGTTGTTACGGCGGCGAAGTCGAAACCCCAAATCTTGACCGGATCGCAAGTCAAGGGATGCGGTTTCGCACATTTTACAACAATGCCAAATGTGAACACACACGCGCCTCATTACTTACAGGCCATTGGTGGCATCACGTGGGGGCATCACCCACCGTCCGCTATACGGCAGAAACGTTCGGCGAAAGGATGCGAACCTCGGGCTACCGCACCTTGATGACGGGAAAATGGCACGCGGGCCAGACTCCCTACCAACGAGGATTTGATCGTTATTTCGGTCTCACCGACGGTTGCTGTAACTTCTGGAATCCAGGAAATGCGACAAACAACGGGCCGACACCCGCAAGAAAGAAAGTGCGACGCTGGGCGATCGATGACAAGGAGTTCCAACCCTTCACCCCGGAGTCCGAGGACTTCTACACCACTGATGCCTTCACTGATCAGGCTATCCAATATCTGGATCAATATCAGACTGAAACCAAACCGTTCCTGCTTTATGTCGCCTACACCGCGCCACACTATCCACTGCACGCCAGCGAAGCAGACGTCGCCAAGTACCGCGGCAAGTACAAACGTATGGGCTGGGACGAACTGCGTAAGCAACGATTCGCCAGACAACAGAAACTTGGCGTCCTGCCAGACAACGCCAAGCTCTCTGAACGTGACGCTTCGATTCCTGGATGGTCAACCATTGACGAAAGCGAGCTTGATTGGTGGGATCTCCGGATGGCAACTTACGCTGCGATGATCGACCGAATGGATCGAAACATTGGGCGACTTCTGGAAAAACTGGACCAGACCGGCAAAGCGGAGAACACAGTAATTTTCTTCCTGTCAGACAACGGCGCATGCAAAGACTCGGCAGACCGATCCAGCGTCAAGGGAAGCATGCCTTGGGAGGTCACCAGTTATCTGACGCAGGGTAAACCATGGGCCAATGCATCCAACACTCCGTATCGCCAATACAAGACGACCGACTATGAAGGTGGAACCCGCACTCCCATGATTGCGTACTGGCCGGCACATACCAGAAAAAACTCAATCACCGATTATCCGGGACACCTGATTGACTTCATGCCCACCATGCTTGACCTTGCTGAAGCCGAGATTGATGCATCGCTTCCCGGGCAGTCACTGGTTCCCATCCTTCAAGGACAGCAACTGCAACGTCCATGGCCCCTGTTCTGGCAATTCGGCAAATCGAGTGCAATCCGGGACAGGAAGTGGAAACTGGTGAAGCAGGCTACTAGTGACTGGGAATTATTCGACCTGGACGCTGACCCAACCGAGTCCCGGGACATCGCTTCGGAACACCCTGAAAAGGTGACCTCCCTGAAGAAGCAATGGGAGTCGTGGTGGAAACACCAACCCAACTCGCGAAAATAACAGACACCGATAGCCCTTTCGGTAAAGTTTAATTTGCTTGCGATGAGTCGACCGTCAGCTCCACACATCTGGCAGCCCAATTCATCATGCGTTTGTGGGGCAAAACCGTCCTCCCAGCCGCAAACGGTTTTCAGATTTTTTATGCACCGACAGAAAAGCTCACAGCACCGTAGTCACGATTCATTCGAGATCTTCGGGCACTTTGTCATTGCGATTGCGGCGATGAAGATACATCTTGATCGGCACCTCGCCAAACGCCAAGTGATCTCGTAGAACACCGAGCAGGTAACGCCGGTAATCGTTGCCAAACGCCTTGGGTTCGCCGCACATCAATACGATCGTTGGCGGCTCTGTGGAGACCTGCGTAGCATAGTAGATTTTGGGTCGACGATTCTGATAGAGCGGCGGTTCATGTGCCTCCATGGCAGCCTTGATCAGCCGATTCAACACCCCTGTTGAAACCCGTTCGCGCGACTGTTTGAACAGCATGGTCGCATGATTCAGCAGGGTTTTGACATTTTTCCCCGTCTGGCCGGTAATGAATGCGATAGGTGCGTAGGACAACGTCGGGAACTGGGCTCGCAAATAAGTGACCCAACGATCCGTTGCGACGGATCCATGCAACTTGTCCCATTTGTTGATCACAAAAATGCACGGTTTGTGGTTTTCCATCACATACCCCATCAGCTGCTTGTCAACCTTGCTGATCGTTTCAGTGGCATCGAAAAACATCAGCACAACATCGGCGCGTCGGACTCCACGTTGCGCACGATGCATCCCGTAGTATTCGAGATCCGTTCGCTGACTCTTTCGTTTGCGTAAGCCGGGTGTATCAATCGCGATGAAGGTTTGACCATCGATTTCAAAATGCACATCAACACTATCGCGCGTGGTGCCGGGCACCTCACTGACGATCATGCGTTCAGTCTCGGCCAACGTATTGACGAAGGTGCTTTTACCAACATTCCTGCGTCCAACGATCGTCAACTTCATCTGGGGAGCCGTGACGTTCTCGTCAACAGGGTCGGGCAAGCGATCGGCAATCAATTCCAGCAAACGTTCACGGTTTCGGTTCTGCGTCGTGCTAGTACACAGCACATGACCACGCCCCAACTTGTGGAACTCCTCGGATTGAATTTCCTGATGCTCCTGATCGGTTTTATTTGCAACAAGGATCACGGGTTTCTCGACACCGCGCAGACGTTCAGTGACCATTTCATCCAGTGGCATCAATCCCGTTTGGACGTCCACAACCAGCAGGATGACATCCGCCGCATTAATCGCCAACTCAATTTGCTGCCGCACATCGGCAGTCAAGTTATCCTCATCTTCGACCCCCATCCCGCCGGTGTCGATCAACTCGAAATAACGTTCATTTGCCTCAATCAGCGTCGTCATGCGATCGCGGGTGACGCCGGAATAATCATCGACAATGGCCAACCTTCGACGCGCTAACCAATTAAATAGGCTGCTCTTGCCGACGTTTGGACGTCCGACGATGGCGACTTGCGGGACTGGCATGGGATGACTACTTAAACAGAACTGCTCGGTGGCGATGCTGACAGATTGACCAAATCCAAGCCAATCCAACGCGAGCAACAGGAAGAAATGTAACAACTGAGGACGCATTTCCCCAGTGCACAGACGAGTCGCCCGTTCGTTGCCCTGCAACATTCAAGGGCAAGCAGAATCAGCGGACACGTGGGGAAAGCCTAAACTCAGCGAGGTAAATGGGATAGGCCTGTTTCCGTCCCGCCACCGGTCCACTCACTGCTGGGCAGGTCAGGTTACTGCAACCATTTCTCGCAAATCGTGAACATTACGTCGATCGCTGCCCCCATTTGATGCCCCGCTCGCACGATCCACGTGTTGCCCGATACAATCAACACTGACACAAAAAATCTCGGCATTTGTCGCCACCGATCGGCTCGGCTCACCCGATTCAGTCCAATTCCAAGCGGAATGCCCATGAACACCACCAGCGACCCAACCGACCCAAACTCCGCCGGCGGCATTTCCGAACAGTCAGCCTCCGACTCGCGATCGCAGAACGTGGCACTTCCTGAGAGCCACGAAACGCTGCAGCATGAGAGGCTGGACCTCCACCAGACCGCTACCGAAACTGCAGCCTTAGCGGCACATTTGCAACGGGTAGGAGTAATCTGGTTGCCTCCACCAGACTCGGATTCGATGAACCAGATCGCTACTCGGTTTGCCGACTGCGATCCGCCCCAGCAGAGCACGGGAAACCCAGATGAGCCCCAGTTGAAAGGCACAAGCCCGACCGTTGACGCACCGAATCATTCAAACGTCAACACCGCAACACCCGACGCCAGCGGCGGCCGTTCACATCCAGCGCAGCCCCAGCCCAACCGCCCCACAGCCAACCGCCCCGCAGCCACTCGGCCTGCATCAAGATTGCAGGGAGTATCTGCCGTTCATACGACAGAAGACGATTATTCGGGTGACTCGCTGCCCTCGGAGCAACGAGACCTGCAACTCAAACAACTGGAACATGAAGTCCAGTCATGTACCTTATGCCCAGCACTCGCAAGCTGCCGAAACAACACCGTCTTTGGTGAGGGCAACCCAAACCCGCGTTTCGCGTTTTTCGGCGAAGGACCAGGGGAAGAAGAAGATTTGACAGGCCAACCGTTTGTTGGAAGGTCAGGTGACTTACTCACAAAAATGATCATCGCCTGCGGACTGCAGCGTGAGGACACTTACATCCTCAACACGGTCAAGTGCCGGCCACCTGGTAACCGAAACCCGGAAGGTGATGAACTGACCAATTGCCGGTCATATTATCAGCAACAATTCAATGTACTCAGGCCCGAGTACATCGTCTGCCTCGGTGCCGTGAGCGCCCAAGAACTGTTGGGAACGAAGCTATCAGTTGGTCGCCTGCGAGGAACGCTACATCGCTACTTTGCAAGCAAAGTGCTCGTAACCTATCACCCTTCCTATTTACTGCGCAACCCAGCAGCCAAGAAAGCTGCGTGGGCGGACCTGCAATTCCTGATGCGTGATGCTGGCATTCCGATCCCGAAGCGATAGCACAAGAGTGTCCACGCAGGCCTCAATCTTTTTTTCCCAGTTTGTTGGCGTTCGATTCCAGACACGCGTCAATTCGCTCTTGACCGTTTTCTTCAGATGGGAACAATTTGGCCGCAGCGACGCAAGGATTGCTCGCTTGCAGTGGTGGAACCGCTGCGAAAACTAACGACACGATGCGCAGGGAGGCCATCATGCACCACGGAATCCAACGTTCTGCAATTTCGGATGCGACAAGCGTTTTTCCAGCCAAGGCAAAATCACTGGTTGATTTGGCGACAGGCAAGTACCCTGGCTGCGATTTGGCTGAGGCCAGTGAGTCTTTCCGTCTGGCTGATACGCCAACCTACTCTCTGCGTGCTTTGCTGTCTGATGCGCGTTTCTTTGGCGCTAATGACATTGAGTTTGTTTCGATGGCAGAAGCTTCATCGACCACATCGGCGGGCGAGTTAGTCGTTTATCGAATTGGGCAGGATAACCCCTCACGCGTGATTGCAGATGCTTTGGCACGCGGTGCCTGCGGTATCATCACCGAGCAGCTTTTACCATGCCCACTTCCCCAGTGCATCGTGGGTGACATGGAGGTTTCGCTGGCAGAAATTGCATCCCAGCAAACCGGGCGTCCAGACCGTCAGATGCTCACAGTCGGCGTGATTGGTGCGGCGGGCAAGACCACTACCTCCTTGCTGATTTCAGCTCTATTACGATCAAGCGGGATTCGGACAGCGTACCAAACTGACCTCGGCGAAAGCGATGGCGTGGTCCAAACCACGTCCAGTTCCGGCATTCCAAGCAATCGAGAACTTGTTCATTGGCTCGCAGAAGCAAAAGACAGCCAGTGCAAAGCTGCCGTAATCGAAATCTCAGAAACGGAGGCACGTCACGGAAATTACGATGCGATTCAATTCGACATCATCGTCGTTTGCAGTACCGTATCTGTTGCAGACGACTTTGGTCCATCAGGGCTGCAGTGCAGTCTCGAGCGTCTGGCAGATGATGGCGTTGTCATTGCATCTGCAGATGAGCCGAGCGTCACACGCGAGCTCCAGAATCACAACGTGAGAACGCTGACCTATGGCATTCAAAAAAATGCTGATGTGACAGCCCAGATTTTCGATCAAACCGACGGCGTCAGCACGTTACTGTTAACCCACCAAGACACGACAACGGTCATGGAGACTTGTCTCTGCGGTCAGGCCATGGCATCCAATCATGCTGCAGCAGCCCTGGTAGGCCTGTTGCTGGCGGAACCATTGGAACGAATTGCTGAAAGCCTTAGTCAACTTCGCTCTGTTCCCGGTCGCAGTCAGCGACTAGCGGAGTACGGAAAATCGACCGTTGTCATTGACGCGGGTGGCACACCAGCCCGAGCCGTTGAGGCGATGCGTCCTTGCCGCGACATGAAGGCCGGCGGCAAGTTATGGTGTGTTCTAGTATTCGATGCAAACGCCGATGCAGAGACACTGTCACGTTACGGCACCCAACTGGAACGTTTTTCAGACCATGCAATCATTACCGCAACTGACCAATCGCGTTCCGGTTTTTTGTCAGCTTCCCACAACGTGCTCGATGGCGTGAAGAAATGTGCGAGCTTTCGTCTGGTTGCCAATCGCGATCGCGCAATTGAATGGGCGGTCACTGAAGCAGCTCCCCAGGACACAATCCTGATCATCACAGGCGAGCGTGGTCAGACCGCACACGAACAGCGAACCAATCTCGCCAAAATTGAACAGTGCATTGAACAGGCTCGCGGGAATGCTGAGCAAAGAAAAACAGAGACAAAGCCCAAGCTATCCATTTTTGGATCTTGAAAATCTGCGTGCATTTGCAATCCCGCACGCTTCATTCCGCGACCTGGGGTTCGTGTCGGTAACCGCGGAAGGCA
>JAPOKD010000058.1 GCA_029977825.1 Planctomycetota bacterium
GAACGGACGGTCCCGCTCCCGTGCTGGTCTCCTTCGCCTCCTCGGCATGCAAGATGCAGCCTGATACCGATGAAAGATGGGCTGCGCCGGCAAACAAAAGTGCTAACACGTATTCGAAACGTGTTGGTGGCTGAAAAAATGAAAAGTTGCAGGATCGAAAGAGCATGAGGACTCAGTTAAGGCAAGAATGCACGAACGGAACATTACATCGCAAGTGATCGCTCAGCGGGCAGTGCAGAGGTAAAGTTTAGTTACTCAGGTTTTCACGGATCAAATAGGTGCGAATGAACTGGGCGATATGTACAAGTAATTCACAGACACAATATCAGGATCCGGAATTTCATCAGGCTGACGTATAAGGCAAGATTCGATTCGGGCTGTGACTATTGGTGGCGTTCATGTCGATGCATAGCCCGGTAATATTTTGGTTACAAAAACGGATTGCCCATGACGCTCATGGGACCAACGCATCATTTCCGTCAGGCATGTCATGACGTCATCATGAGCGCCAATTAAAACGGTTGAAGTTGGCCCCGCGTTGATATGTAATTTGTTGTATTCGTGCAACTTGTCAATGAATTCCTTGATCAGATCACGAAAGTTTTCAACGAAGGGATACATGCTGATTTCAACAGTGGTGACCACGGTGGCTCACTTCGCAATTCAAGTGTAACAAAGGGGTGGCAGTTGAGACTGAACAGGGGTGATTAAACAGTCAGTATCATTTTCGTAGGGTTGCTGCCGCCACAGAAAACCGTCATCAAATGGGGCGTCAGTCATAGACTAACGTCGCATTGGCCCCGACTCTTGTATTGTAGGGATGCCGCAGGATTTTGTACATTTCGCGTCTTCGCCTGTTAAATGTGATCTGCATGCGTGCCGGCTCAGGGCTGCTTGGCGAGCACAACGGGTCTGCTCAACTGGGCTGCTCAATGCTCGTTACCTTCTCGTGGCAGGCGCTGCATTGGCCTCAATGCTAACGTGTCTCGACATTCGCATGTTTCCCAGGTACCGCTAAAACATGACCAAAGCAAACGATATATTTGAGAAAGTGCCCGCGTTTGACTACAGCGAAAATGCGGCTGACACCGATCCAGCAGCCTTTGAAGCGGTTCTCAGGTCAAGGCGAAGCACACGTGTTTACACTGATGAGCCGATTCCCGAAGAGGTGATGAGGCGGTGTCTGGAGTTAACCCTGTTGGCACCGAATTCGTCGAACCTGCAGCCGTGGGAGTTTCATTGGGTTCGCAACGCAGAGAAAAAAGCCGAGTTGGCGAGATTGTGTTTGGGGCAACCTGCTGCAACGACAGCGCAGGAACTTGTGGTTTGTGTTGCACGATTGGATACATGGAACAGAAATCGAAAGTTGATGCTTGAGGCGATGGCGCATTCAGATCACGAAGTTCCTGAGTCAGCATTGAAGTACTATCGCACCTTGGCACCGTTGGCTTATGGGCAGGGGCCAGCGGGCATCTTTGGACCGATTAAGAAACTGATCTTTTGGTGCTTGGCGCTTCGGAAACCGATGCCCCGTGGTCCCTCAGGCAAAGCGGATATGCGTGTTTGGGCTCACAAGTCGACGGCGCTTGGGTGCCAAAACTTGATGTTGTCGCTACGCGCTTTTGGTTATGACAGTTGTCCTATGGAGGGCATGGACCCATTCCGTGTTCGCAAGTTGCTGGAGCTTCCAAGGGCAGCTGAAGTTTGTATGGTGGTTTCGGCAGGGAAGCGTGCAGAGAACGGCATCTATGGGGAGCAGATTCGTTTCGACCCTTCTTTGTTTCTGTTCGAGGTCTAAGCAGTGGTGGAAATCACAAATCGAAGTAGTGTCGAAATATGCCATAAAAAAGCCGCTGGTTCTGTGCTCGCGTTGCTTTGGCTTTTCTTTCTGACCTCGACTTTTCTACTTTCGCGTCTCTGGTTTTGTTGTTTCGGCGGGGGGCAGCACTTTCCCAGAAACGACTGCCCGCAGTGACTGAATCTTCTCGCAACATCAACTCTGCGCCCGTTGGTGAGCATACGTGCCCGCTGATGTAGGTCTGGAAAAAAATATGCCGTCTTCTACCTGGGCATCCATGCGTGGTTTTGAAACTTCCTCGAGATAATGAGCGTTCAAGCCGGTGTTGTCATGATCATGATCGTCAGTCAGGCTGATGAGGATGTTGGGCATCTTTGCGATAAGCCCCGCGGACAAGCCAACGGGTGACCCTGCGTTCAGGAAAAAATGGCCAGCAGTGATACGGTCGATGGCGATACGCTGATGGAAGGAACGTCGTCAATATTCTGACTGTGCCGATCCAATTCGATGGAGTACCTGATAACACCTCTGCTCAAAATCAGGAGTTGAGTGACAGGGATATGGCAAACGTGCATGTTCAAGACGTTGATTGCTGAGGCAGCCAGGTACGCGATGCGTATTTCATCTGCAGGATAATGTAAGGCTACCCGTGATCTGAGCATCGCGGGGGACGCGAAATTATCACGGGTCTTGTGAAGTGATCAGTTAATAAGGTCCAGCGATCACAGGTTGCACGCAATCCGCTCAAAAACCGCGTTCCCACAATCTTGTCTCATGGGCATCTGTAAACGCGTTCGCTAGATGGGGGGTGAGTGGATTGGTGCTTGTAAGTGGAGGTGCGCGGATTTCTGGGAGCGAGCCAGGGATATTTCCATGTGAACATCCATTGCCAGTGACGCAGTCAGCGGGGATGATTTGCGGAACGCAGTCGACGTGTTTTCGTTTCTTCGTAGCAGGGTTCTATTGTGGTCAACACTACCTCAGCCTCCGCGCCCCATGTCGTGATCATTGGTGGTGGGTTCGGTGGGTTGGAAACAGCGAGGAATTTACGAAAGTCCAATGTTCGGGTAACCCTTGTTGATCGTCACAATTACCATCTGTTTCAGCCGCTGTTGTATCAAGTCGCGACAGGGGGGTTATCGCCGGCAAATATCGCAACGCCTCTCCGTTCCATCTTTCGGCGTCAGGCCAATTGCGAAGTGCTGATGGCCGAAGTTCAGGACTTTGATCTGGATCACAAACGCCTGATCCTGGCTGATGGTGAGTTGGGTTATGACCAGTTGGTCGTTGCCGCTGGTGCGACACACAGTTATTTCGGGCATGAGGAATGGGCTTCTGTCGCACCGGGCTTGAAGACTCTGCAAGATGCAACGGCGATCCGTCGCAAGGTTTTCCTGGCCTTCGAGGCTGCTGAACGTGAGCGGGATCCACAGATACGCGAACAGATGATGACGTTCGTGGTTGTAGGGGGAGGTCCCACGGGGATTGAACTGGCGGGTGCGTTGTCTGAAATTGCACGCCACACCATTCGAAATGACTTTCGGCATATTCATCCAGAAGATGCTCGAATTGTGGTGGTGGAGGCGGCGGAACATGTTCTCGCTCATTATCCATCCGGACTTTGCGAGCGTGCAGCTGGCAAAGTTCGTGAATTGGGAATTGAAATACACACTCAGACACGGGTCACGCAGGTCACCGAAGAGGAAGTGCGTTTGTCCTCAGCAGATGGCGAGCAAATCATACGAACTCAAACCGTGTTGTGGGCTGCAGGTGTTCATGGCAGCCCGTTGGGAAGCAAATTGGCAAAGGCCTGCGGTATCGAGACTGACCGTGCGGGTCGAGTGGGTGTCACAAACATGATGAATGTTGAGGGCCAGGACGAAATCTTTGTCATCGGTGATCTCGCCAGTTGTACAGATGGTAACGGTGTGCGGATGCCCGGTTTGGCTCCCGTGGCTATTCAGCAGGCGCAGTATGTGGCAAAGCGGATTCTTGCAAATATTTCTGGAGCAAAAACCGAACAACCATTCGTCTATCACGATCGCGGCACGATGGCCACGATTGGAAGGGCAAAAGCGGTCGTGAAGGTCGGGGAACGCGAAAGTGTCGGTTTCATTGCTTGGCTGATGTGGTTGGTCGTCCATCTGTTGCAAATCGTGCAGTTTCAGAGTCGACTTCTGATTCTGTTCCAATGGACTTGGAATTATCTCACTTTCAGTCGAAGCGCGCGAATCATCACGGGCGATGAACCGGTGATCCTGATTCGTGACGAGGGTGTGGAGAGTTCGGCGGGCAGGAAGGAACCGGTTGCAACCGATGAAAATTCAGATGGTCAGACTGGACACGAGCCATCCAAGTGAGGCACGAGCCTGGGGGTGTGGTTTCTGGGGGCGTGGCCAGTGAAGCCCTGCGGAAAGAAATGGCGATTCGTTGCAAAAAAAACAAAGTGGAATCGGGCAACTTGAGTATGAATGAACAGGATGCGGTCACATCTGGCGAGCGAAAAGTGAATGCTGATGAAGATGACGTCACGACTGATTCGGACACGATTCCGCTGCTGAAGCGATTCGAGGAAAGGTGGGCTGCCTGCGCACCACTTCTGCGACCGGGCCTTATGTTGATGGTCTTCTTCGCCGCCTTGTGGCTATTGCATCACGAATTCAAGACGATGAAGTATGCTGAGGTTGTTGCCAGTTTTCACGCTTTGTCCAACGGTGAGATTCTTGCGGCGATTGGTTTCACCGCGGCAAACTTCATGGTCCTGATTGGATATGACTGGTTTGGGGTCAAGCTTGTCAAGCATGAAGTGACGGGGCGTCAAGTTGCGACGGCTGCATTGTTGTCGTATGCCTTCAGCAACTCATTGGGCGTGTTTTTGGGAGGGGCGCCGGTGCGTGCCCGTTTGTACTCATCGTGGGGGATGCCCTCGCATGAAATCGTGCGACTGGTGCTGGTGATTGGTGTTGCCTTCTGGCTGGGGCTTTTTTCTCTTGCTGGCACGTTGTTTGTATTCGCGCCGTTTGAGATTCCTGCCAAATTCCACCTGCCAGTGTCTACGAGTCGCCCGTTTGGAATTGGCTTGCTCTTGATGACCGTGATTTTTCTTGTCATTTGCGGGATCAGAAGATCGCCGTTGCGGATCGGTAGCGTGAATCTTCAGCCACCACCGCTGAAAATTGCAGTGGCGCAAATGCTTGTCGCCATGGCGGACTTCATCCTTGCTGCGGCGACACTGTACGTTTTGTTGCCCAGTGATGTTGTGATCGATTTTCTGCCGTTTGTCGCGATCTTTGTGCTGGCTGTTTTTGTCGCACTGGTCAGTCATGTCCCCGGTGGACTTGGTGTTCTGGAATTGGTGCTGATCACGATGTTGCCAGGAGGGGCAGATGATTTGGTGGGAGCCTTGATTGCCTTCCGGATCATTTACTATCTGCTGCCACTGATCATCGGTGTGGGGACCATCTCATTTGCCTCAATCAGACAGCATCAGGGCAAGATCACCGGTGTGGTGTCAGGCGGGCTAAGATGGGCCAACATCATCAGTCCACCGATCATTACCGGCGCAGTTTTTGTGGTTGGTCTGGTGATGCTGGTGTCGGGCACGTTGCCTCCATCTGCCGGCAAACTGGAATTGATTCGCAATTGGCTGCCGTTGCCATTGGTAGAAGTTTCCCATTTTCTCGGGAGTGTGATAGGTGCGGTGTTGATTGTTCTTTCCCGCGCGTTACAGCGGCGGATTGATGCTGCATGGTGGCTGACGATTGCGATGTTGTCGGCTGGCGTGCTGGTTTCCCTTTTAAAGGGCTTTGCATGGGAACAGGCGATTCTTGTCGCAATCATGTTGGTTGCATTGTTACCTTGTCGACAATACTTTTTTCGCCATGGCCGGATCTTTGCCGCGTCTTGGAGTGTTCGATGGCTGATAGCGCTTGCGATGACTGCCGGTCTGATCGTCTGGTTGATTCTGTTCTCTTATCGACATGTTGAATACAACAACGAATTGTGGTGGAGCTTTGCGTACGGCAAGACAGGAGAGGCACCGAGAGCGTTGCGTGCGGCAGTGGGTGGAGCCTCGGTGATGGTCATTGTCGGGTTGATGCAGCTGTTCAGAACCACTGGCAAGATGCCCGATCCTGCGACCGATGAAGAGATCGATCGAGTGGAGTCAATCATTGCCAATGATGAAGATACCGCTGCCAATCTTGCTTTGCTCGGTGACAAGCGTTTCATTTTCGATGGCGATGATCAAGCGTTTGTGATGTTTGGTTGCGAGGGAAGTAGCTGGATCTCCATGGGAGATCCCGTCGGTCCAAAAGAGGCCGCTGATGATGCTGCCTGGCGATTTCGTGAAGCGTGTGATGCGCAAGGGAAGTGGCCGGTTTTCTATCAGGTGGATGAATCCAGTTTGTCCCGTTACATCGAAATGGGACTATCGTTGCTCAAACTGGGTGAAGAGGCCAAAGTGCCACTCGAAAATTACTCGCTCAAAACATGCTCGCGCAGTGTCAGGCGAAACCACAAAAAATCACTCGAGTCCGGTCTCCGACTTGAAATCGTTCCCCAGAAAGATGTCCCAGCCTGGATGCCGACATTGAAGGAGATTTCGGATGCGTGGCTCGGGGAGAAGGCCGCCGCAGAAAAGGGTTTCTCACTCGGCTTCTTCGATGAAACCTATCTCCTGCGCTATGACATGGCAATCGTTTTCGACCAGGATCGTCCCATCGCGTTTGCGAATGTTTGGAAAGGTGGAACTGGGGTTGAACTTTCCATTGACCTGATGCGGCACCCACCCGAGGCTCCGCGAAGTGTGATGGAGTTCCTGTTCATCGAGTTGATGCTCTGGGGCCATGAGGCAGGGTACCAGTGGTTCAGTCTTGGGATGGCTCCGTTGTCCGGTGTTGATTCCCATCGCCTTGGGCCCGCCTGGAATCGTGTGTCGAACCTCGTGTATCGACACGGAGAACACTTTTACAACTTTCAGGGCTTGCGTGCCTATAAAGAAAAGTTTCACCCCGTGTGGTTCCCGAAATACCTCGCTTCTCCCGGTGGGTTGGCTACTCCGCAGGTACTGGCAAACGTGTCAACTTTGATTTCTGGTGGTTTGATACGCCTTGTCAAACGTTAGGTTGTGAGCGTCACGATCCCTCGGATTTTGAAGCGGTTTTGTCACCCTCCAGAGGGGGTCTGTTCGTGTCTGATGGACAGTCAGGTCCAGACTTGCTCGCGGAATCGCGGACTTCGATCGTTTTTGCAACGTAACCAAGCCTTGTCAATGAAGCACCGAGAGGCAGTGCAAGTAAATGGGCCAAGTCCGCCGACACTGACGTAGCATCTTCCGGTAAGTGTCCCACTGAAATGATCAGACGGATCAGCAAGACCGCAAATACACACAAAAAAATCGGTCGCCCACTCAGTGATGGTAACAACACCAGAATGGCACCAAGGCATCCGTAGTAGCCCGCGGACGGTCCAACATCGTGTCCGTTTGCCAGAGCCAGTAATGATGGTGAGGAATCGATTGACGCAAGCAGAACGATGACGACGGACATGGTGGTTAATACGCTGACATGGCAGCTCAGGAACAGTTTCATGGCAGCGAATGAGCCACAAAGTCGCTCGGTCATCCCAACGCATAGGGTAAGCATCGCAATGGACGCCACGAATTGCCAACCACCCGCTGTCAACCACAAGCTTGTCAGGTATCGCTGCCATTGCAAATCACGCAAGTTCATGGGCGCGAATCCGAGCGCAACACGCCATGTTTCATCCAATGGCTGCCAGTAGGAGTCAGTTGCAATCGCGAACCCCAGCAAAAATGCCGTGGTTGCAATCGTAAATCGGTAGCGTCGGACGTGAGGTGACAAGTGTTTGGACCGTTTACAGATTGCTTGACTGACCTTTGCGTTGGCAAGTCTAGGGCGATTCCATGTCGCATGGCAATCCGTTTGCCATGGATATCACTCGGGGTGATGTTTTTGTTAGTCTGTGCAAGGCGTTGTCGCTTGTGTCGGCGGTATATCAATTAATTAATGGTTCAACCTGATTGTCACGCGTGCTGCCTGGTGATTAAAGCGAGTGCAAAATGAAGTACATAGTGTTGTTTTCCTGGCGTCAACAGTTGTCTGTCCTCCTGTTAGTTTTCAGTGTGGCTTGGGCAAGGGGGAATGAAACTCCCAACGTTCTGTTAATCTCAATTGATGATCTCAACGACTGGGTTGGCTGTCTCGGTGGTAATTCACAAGCGAGTACTCCTCACATCGACCGACTTGCTGAACGTGGAATCCTGTTCTCCAACGCGCACTGCCAGGCACCGATCTGTAATCCTTCGCGGACCAGTTTCATGCTGGGGCTGCGTCCCAGTACGACCGGGATTTACGTCAATCGTCCATGGTTCCGTTTGACAAAGCGGAATGTAAACCGAACCACCATGTCCCAGTATTTTGGTCAACACGGATATAAGACGATAACGGCTGGCAAAATTTACCATGGCAGTCGGGTTGATAAGGCATCTTTCCAGTTGACCGGTCCCCGACCGGGACAACGCCTGTCCATTGACGAACGCCTCGTGCCGGACATCGGCTCAAGCAGCAAACTCTGGGACTTTGGGCCACAGGTGTATGATGAACGGGAGTTTGGCGATGCCGTGACAGCCTCATGGGTGATCGAGCAGTTAAGAAAGGAGCATGCGAAGCCCTTTTTCATGGCTGCCGGTTTTTATCGGCCACATGTTCCGTTTTATGCCCCTCAGCGATTTTTTGATTCACATCCCCTGAGAGCGGTGCATACTCCCGATGTCAAGCAGGACGATTGTGACGATCTGCCGACTGCTGCTTTGGAATTGACAAATCTTACTGTGCCGCCCAGTCACTCCTGGTTCGTTGAGAACAATCAGTGGAAGCCAGCAGTCCAAGCTTATCTTGCCTCAGTCAGTTTCACCGATGCTCAAGTGGGGAGATTGCTGGATGCTCTGGATCACAGCCCTCATGCGCACAATACGATTGTTGTTCTGTTCTCCGACCATGGCTTCCATCTTGGTGAAAAACAACGTTGGGCAAAACAATCATTGTGGGAGCGTTCCACTCGTGTACCGCTCATCATTTCGCTTCCCAACGGGTTGCAAGGAAAAACCTGCAAGCGTCCAGTAGAGTTGCTCAGCATTTATCCCACGCTGCTGGACCTGTGCGGTTTGCCTGCTCGTGATGATCTGGAAGGTGTAAGCCTGAAGCCACTGCTGAATGATCCGGAGGCAGTATGGGAGCATGTGGCGGTGACAACCTATCAGCGGAACAATCATGCTGTTCGCAGTCAACACTACCGTTACATACGCTACGCCGACGGTTCCGAGGAATTGTATGACCATCGTGTCGATCCCCAAGAGTGGAACAACTTGGCTGGTCATGCAGGAATGTCGCCGTTGATAAAGCAACACGCTGCATGGTTGCCGCATCAGAATGTGCTGGAAGCCCGCGTGAGCGTTAAGAATTCAGCAGCGCCGAGAAACTCGGCGCCGCCTAGAAATTCAGTGACACCCGGAAGTTCAGCACCATCCGAGCGGGGGGCCGCACCGAATTCAATGCGGCGATCTGGCAATGAAAACCAGAAACTCAAAATCAAGTAAAAGACGGTGGAATCAGACTTTCCATCCCGTGGTCGTGCTGAAGTGAAATCCAGCTGAATTGTCTGAGTCGCGTCAGGGTGCGTTTTGTAATGCAGGTTCATTTACAGCATCACTGATGCCGTCACCATTCCTGTCGGTGACTCCAGAGTAGGGATGTTCTGTAACAGCTTGCCATGCGATCTTGCGGAAAACCTTATCCAGAGCGTCGCTTGGGAAACCCGCCTTTCCGCCGAACGGGATGTTGTCTTCGATGAGTTCAGGGGACTTTCCATACAGGGTGGCGTAAAACACATACCCTTCCAGTCGCTCGAATCCTGGGCCGAGGTGTCCAAGTTGATCCCTCCAAAGAGAACGCTCTTTCTTGCCAATCATACGATGGAGTCCTTCGATGCCCGGTAGTTCACCGCGAATGAAGTGCTTCGCTGCCAAGACCATGGAATCAGAGGTTGGCAGGATGAATACTTTTTCCGGGTAAGCTTTTCGGAGAGGGTCAATGACAAGAGCATGCATTTCCCGGCGATCTTCAGCGAGTTGATCCAATACCTCATCAGTGAAGAAGGCTTCTGATTTCGGGTTTTCTTTGAGTTGGGACAACTGGGGCCATGCATCGGACAGATAGAATTTCATGTCGGGGTTGTACTTCAGGCAGAAGTCGATCCAGCAGGAGTAGTATTTTGGCTGGTCCTGAAAGTAGGGCCCGAACATCATTGCTTCCCAGTCTGCATTCGCAATAGACGAGAGTAGCTTTGGATATGGTTTTCCCTTGAATCCAAAAATCCCATTTTCCTGTTCCCACTTGTAGCGTGCGCTGCCGGTCATGCCTCCGCCCACATGTGTGTAAAGGGGTTGTTCCATTCCCGCCCCTTTGGCGATCAGTGGCATGGTTTTGTAACCAGGCATCATGAAGCTGTGGCCAACGCCGACGACTCTCAAAGCACCATCGGTAGGTTTGGGGTGCGAAACGACCGCCGGCCCTTTCCCTGCTGCTGCTTTCGCGTAGGTCTCTTTGATTTGGCTGGCTGGCATGTAGCAAACGGCGTCTTTGGGAAATTGTTCCAGTTCCCAGCCCCTATCAACTTCAAATGTTGTTGGAACTCCACGACCCCGCTTGCGGTCACCAGTATCGGCACCCTTGGGAGCGTTGCCCATCTTGTTGCGATAGGCGATTGCTTCCTGCCACGTCAGTTGACCATCCTGATTGGTGTCAGCGTCTGGAAATTGTTTCAGCAGTCTCTGCAGCCGTTTTGCATTTCCGTTGTTCTGGGCATAGGCAGATGGTCCGACTGCAAATCCCGCGATGAGTAATGAAATGAAGAAAATGCGAGAATTCATTTGAATAGTTCCTTGCTGATTTTTTCGCAGGAAGCGAGCCGCTGCAGATGGAAACTTTACTCTTGTGTGGCCGGCTCACCCTTGTGAAGAAAATCCAGAAGACTCTCTTTACTGATCGCATGAGTAGCACCGTGGCCGACTCCAACAACTTTGTAGTGGAGCACATCACCATTAAGATAGCTGAAAACTTCGATTTGTCATTCTCTCCAGCTGGGCCTGGCCAGTTTTTGCCTGCCTCGCCCATCTGTTTTGCCCACAAGAAGGTGGATTCTTCAGCAGGAAGAAAACCCAGTTCTCCGTCTTTTGCTGGAATGTGTTTCGGTATGCCACCTTCTTAGGGGACAAGGTCATCCGTCGTGCCTGAAATGTTCAACAACCGTTTTTCATTTCATCCAGAACTTCACTGATTTCTTGAGTCGGTTCTTTTGCCTCTCTCTTTTCATCGTTCTGTACCGCATCAATGAGTCGGAACCCAAATTCAATTATTTCATTGTCGCAGTCGACCCGCTCCTGCAGTTGGTCAAGTTTCTGTTCGATTTTCTCGACCTTGGCCTCGAGAATTCGGGAACGACTTTCGTCCTCGTCGGACTCTGTTCGCCTGAGTTGGCTCAGGGTTAGGTCAAGGTCCTGCTGGACTTCCGATAGTTGGTCCAGTTTTGCCAGACGCAGCCGGACCTGCTCAATGTTCTGCCTGAGTGCTTCCAGATCACGACGCAAGTCATCACGTTCGTGCAGTATGTCGCGCAGTTCCCAGCTTGCTGTCGAGGGTCTCCCTGAAACGAAATCATCTGGCTTGCCTGTTGTTTGTGCCGAGAGTGGGCCGGCCAGCAGACCGCTGAGAAGCGTGCCGCTCAATGCAAGCCACATGATTTGTGCCCTAGTCTGCGGGAAACGCTTCTGAGTCTGTGGTGAAAAGGCTGAGTGCAGTATTTTCAACAGTTGGCCTACGGTGTGTGCCATTCAGCCAATGGCAGGACTGAATCAAACCAGTCGGCGTGGTCATTTTGACTGTGAAAATAGCCAAGTCATGAAATCAGTTTCAGGATTGCAACGCTCGCTACTTGATTGGGTCTTTCCGTTTTCTGCACCAGGGATCATCTTATCCGATACGGCGTGTGTGCCACCCACCCATGTTGTCAGCTTCATTACACCGCCAAGTTGTTTGAGCTTCGCGAATAATTCACGGTCCTTTTCGATTGGGCATACTCTATCGCTGTCGCCGTGGAATGACCAGATTGGGATGTCTTTGATTTTGGAAGGATTGATGAACTCTTCCGTTCGACGCAAGCCGCTGCCGGCCGAGGGGGCTGCGGCTGCGAAGTAGTCGGGGGCCAGTTGAATGAAGATGTAAGTACCATGCCCTCCCATTGAATGGCCCATGATGTAGATGCGGTCCATGTCGACTGATGGCAACGTTTTGATATAGCCTTGTATTTTCTCCAAGTGATCGGCATTCCACAGTCCCGGTGCCTGAGGGGCGACGACGTAGCAGGGAAATTCTTTTCTGCGTTCGGGGACGGCAAGCTGTTTGTTCCAGTCTTTGAGTTGTTTGTTGTTATTGGTTCCCGTGCCGCCTGCGCCGTGCAACGACAGGATCAGCGGATATGTTTTTCCTGTTTCAATTTCGATCGGCGGCATCACTCGGAATGGCATGCCATTAAATTCCAGTGGCTGGTACTGGGTTTGCCATTTGTTCTTCTTTACTGTTTTCTTGTCTGGGTTTTGAGCGATCCCGATTGCTGTGGTCAGGGAAATGGCGGTACATATCGACCACTTCAAGCAGGTTGCAAGTTGCATTCGTGTTTCCTTCATGCAGATTGAAAAATTGATGCTTGTAAAAAAAGATGCAGGCGAATTCGCTATGGCATTGCCGCTGGAAGATAGAGCAGAGTCGATCGCATCGCCGGAGACAATCCGCAAGCCGTCCCCCTTCAACACTCTTGTTTAGTGCGAGGCTGTTTGGGCGGTTCCAACCGCTACCGGAAGACCAGTGTCCGCGCTTTGTATGGCTGCAAAACAGATTTCGAGACTGTGAAGGTTGTTTGAAGCACTGTGGCACGGCTCGCGGTTCTGTTCAATCGCACACAGCAATTCTCCCATCGCCCCATCGAAACCTGCTTCAAACCAGCAGCCCTCCAGCGGCATGCGGCATTCTCCGGCTTCCAGAAAGATCTGCATTTCGGGTTGGTCATTCAAGCCGGGCCCGCGTGAACGCAGGGTGCCCTCGGTTCCAACCACCGTTGTGACATCTTCTTCACCCAGTCGGGTATGACCGTGAAATGACATTCGAACTTGCGTTTCGGGATAACGAATGATCGCTGAGGCAATCGCTGGGGGGCGATACATCTGCTGCTCAAAGCGTCTTACCTCAGCAAATACGGATTCAGCTCGATGCTTATCCATGAAACAGTTGGTAATGTCAAACCAATGGACTCCAAAGTCAAACAGGATCAGGTGGTGAATGTCTTCAAAGGCGGGCGTCCCTGCAATCCATGTTTGATCCCATTGCAACGAGAAGTCAATTGATGTGACATCACCAATCAAACCCTGTTTGATGGCTTCACGTAGATAACTGAAGTGGGGAGCCCACCGTCCATTTTGATTGATAGCCAAATGAACACCTTGCTGTTTCGCAAGATTCACTAGTTGACGACCATCTTCCAAGTCGAGGACGAAAGGCTTTTGACTGAGAACGTGTTTGCCGGCATGAATGGAATCGCGGAGGATAGGCAACCGATCTGACGGGTGCGGCGTTGCATCAATAACGGTGATGTCGTTGCGCTCCAGCAATTTGTGGTAGTCATCGTAAATATCAGCATCAGGGAAGAACTCATCACGGCGTTTCCTCGCATCTTCCAGCGAACGACTGGCAATTGCGTGGACTGGATAGCCGCAGCGACGATAACTGCGCAGGTGAAACTCGCTGATTCCTCCGGCACCGATCAAGCCAATCCCATGCTCACCTGACTTGGGCCGAGGGGGGAAGTACCGCACATCCGGTGCCGGTATTTCACGAACTTGTTTGTTGGGGCTCAGTCCATACTCATCTTCGTCGCAAGGGGTTGGGTCGCTCATGCTGGGGGTCTCATGTGCAGTGATGATCAGTGGGATATTTCAGGACAGCATTGTTGCCAGTGCCTTGATGGGAGGCTGTGCCGGGCTGGGGATCGGTTTCTAGCGACTTCGAAGTTGGACTTGATCCATCAGTTTCGCAGTTGCTTCATATGCTTCTTCGACCCACTCAACGATCTTTGCCGGGTCGGGTGAGTATTCCAGTTCCAGCGATATTGCTCCGTCAAAATCAAGGTCCTTGATGGCCTGAAGAAAGGGAGCAAATTTCACTACTCCTCGACCCGGCGGCAGATCACCATGTACTTTGCCATCACAATCGCTGATGTGTACGTGTGCTGCTTTGCCACGAAATGCTTCCAGGTCTGCAGGTGATGTATCAGACAGGACAAGGTGGCTGACATCGATGTTGGCTTTCACATTTGGCAGTCCAACATCATCAATGAACCTCACCATTTCCGGCACACTGTTGAGGAGACTTAAGCGAAAGGGTTCAAGTTCCAGGGCAATCTCAATGTCCCTTTCACCAGCATAAAGTCCAAGTTCTCGAACGCACTCAACGCCCCACGCCCATTGTGCTTCTGGGGGAATGACTTCTCGCTGCCAGATATACTCGCCTATTACGAGCAGAAGATTGTCTGACTGAAATGTTTGTGCAAGATCCAGGAACTTCCGCGTTCGCTGGACGTGGAACTCACGTACTGGATCATTGAAATCGATCAGGCCGGCCGAGACCACGACCGTTGACACAATGGGAAGATTGTTCGCGTCACAAGTGCGCCGGATTAAATCGATTTCGTTCTGCGAGATTGTCATCGCTTCGGTAAAGATGTCGACACAATCGAATCCAATTCGGGAAATGTGCTCGAGTCCCGTCTGTGTGTCGACGCCCGCTTGCTGGAATGCGCTGTTGATGATTCCCAACTTCATGGAACAATCTCTCGTTAAGGGTGGCGGTACAGATTTTCGGCCAGTTACGTGAGTAAATGCGTTGGTGCAGGTTCACGATCTGGTAGCGTGTGTTTGCTCTTTAGGCTTCCGGATTCTCAGGCAGGCTTGTGGCACTGCGGTCATCGGTGTCAAGGTTGGCAAAGTCAACTCGGGAACGCTCGCTTTCGTTTTTCCCGACACGCATGATCATTTCGTCATCAACTTTGTGCAGCTTTGTATAGGACGGATGGTGTGACTGTTTGTAAGGTTTGTTATTGCGAGCGTTGTAACAGCATATCAACGCCCACCGGGGATTTTCTGATACGTTGGCTGCTGATGCGTGCAGCAGATTGGGATGAAAGAAAACCGCGTCTCCTGCAGTCATCGTGCAATGGACGAGAGGGAATCTCTTTTTCGCATGTTCAACACGCTCAAGGTCTGCCCCTGCCTGTTGACCTGATAGGACGTGGTTCACCCTGCCCATCCGGTGAGAGCCTTGCATGACCTGAAGACAGCCATTCTCCTCAGTGGCTGTGTCGACAGCAATCATGACGCTGCACAGATCCGGGAAAAGTAATCCGTTCTGGTACCAGTA
>JAPOKD010000826.1 GCA_029977825.1 Planctomycetota bacterium
GCAATTGCGCTGCATCGCCTTATCTGCTTTGGACAAATCCTGTTCTTCATCCAGATCAGCAAGATACTCACCTAAACGCCTAAAGCCGACGAGCGCCCTTTGCAGGTGGGCCTCCGCTTTTCTGATAGAAACGCGTTGAGCTGCGTCGAGAGTATCAGGCAACGAGGCTTGCATACTTGGAAGCTTGGAAGCCATCACCTGGGTCCGCGCGGCATAGTATGCATTCAGTTTTGAACGGGGATCAGTATGCTCGTCCCACCACCGCTGGTCAGCAACTTCCAATCGTCTGATCGCTGATTCGAGAATGGGCTGATTTTTCATCAGCAATTCCAGTTGCTCCTTTGGTTCAGCTTGCTCTGCCTCGAGGTAGTTTCGGTAACCCAATTCATACAGAAGAGATCCCAGAGCAAAGAGCGAGTCCTGCCACTCCGCGCTCTCAGGCTTCAAATCAGGTGTTTGGTCGTCGGGCAGACGCCCCTCACTGTCGATATTTTCCCTCAACAATTGGCGTGCTTTTTCAGTGTTGCCTGCTTCTGCGTAGGCCAGCGCACCATAATAACGAGCTGAATATCGCAATGGATCTTTCTGATATTCATAGATGCATTGTTCAAACGCACTAATGGCCTGCTCTGACTTCCCTACTGCCAACAACGCTTTCCCGTAAGCGATCAACCCCTTGGTCTGGTGGCTCTTGTCCTCCTGCTGAAGATAGATCTCCAGGAGTTTGATACTCTTGGAAAAGTAATTTCCCTGTTGATAGGCTTCGATCGCTGACCAAAGAGTCGGAACGTACTCGGCGCTGTTGAAACGAAAGTCCGCAGCTTCCGCAAATGCATCGCCAGCCGCATGGTAGCGCTGTCGCACCAATTCTGCTGCTGATTCAGACACTTGCCCATAGAAGTCAGTTCCTTCCTTTCGCGTCCTGGCTGCCCATGCCGCATATCCTTTGCCTTCCTGAACCAAGGATTCACTACGGTCGAACACCGGTGGCAAACTGCGTGCTGCATCGATGGCCGCCTGGTACTTGCCAATTTGTCTCAGTTGATTGAGTGACTGATTTATCCGTTGGCCGAATTCCTGAAAAGAGATCAGCTCATGATCAAAGCCATCCCGGTTTCCGACTTCACTCATCAGATAACGGATAGCCTGAACAGCCTGCTCGCCATCGTTACTTTTGGTAAGAAGTTCAATTTCCTGAAGTCCACCGATGATTTCGGCTGCCCCAATCTTTGCACTACTTGATGTCTGATCTTTCCGTAACACGTCATGAAATGCATTAATGGCTCCAGTAACATCGCCTTGTAGTAATTTGACGCGACCGATCCACAAGCCTACCTCACTCGATTTTTCTGACCTCTGGTTCAGAGCATTGAGCACCTGCAATGCACTAGTGAGGTCGTCAGCAATTATCTCGCGATCCTCTTTCTTCAGAGGCTCCTGCAAATTGTGCTTCTCTGTAATCTTGCGAATATTTGCGACGGTGCGGAGGAAGATTGCCTGGTTTTTCAATTCATCCCGCTCACTTTGTGTCTTTGCATGCTGACTCAAGGCAATATTCACGTCATCCCAGCGACCGAGTTCCATCAAAACCTTGATCCGCAAAATCCCCGCTGACTTCTTTGCCGATGCATTGAGTGTTGGGTCCGTCAAATACTCATCAATACTCGCCAAGGCATCTTCTTTCTGATCCTTGTTCGCATGAAATTGCGAATCGGCAATCATCGGCAGAAGTTGACGTCTGAGCAGCGGCTCGTTTTCAACCGCCTGATTCAAATTAATGACTGCGTCATCGAATTGTCCCAAGTGATAGTAGACCTCCCCCAAGGTTTGGTGCCCCTGTGTTCGGCGACCTTGAGGAAATCCATGATCGCGAGCCAACTCCAAATAGGGAACAGCAGCGCGGTAATGCCGCCTTTTCTCACGAGGAATGACTTCTCGATTTCCTTCAGCTGCCTTGCCAACACCAATCAGAAAATCTCGCAAACGAATCAGATTGAGTCGCTCCATCCGTATCTGGTCGGCTGCCGCCTCCAGCATACGCTGTGTTTCGACATCCTCGTCTGGGGTGTCAATCGGCATCTCCAGAGGCTCAGAAGGTGAGTCAGCCGGTTCCAACTCAGCGAGCTCAGCCAATTTGCCCGCGACAATGGGGCGACCGTCCACGAATTCGCGAGACGCCAGTCGCAATAGCGACTCTGGCTCGGTGACGTCAGTCGTCCACCACATTGAAAAAAGTACCGCAAAGCCACCCATGGACGCCAGCGCAGCACCCAACAAAAGGCCAATCGTGACTAGGTCACGGCGGCCAGTTGGTTTGTTTTTCACGACATCTTCTTTGTCAGCCACTGCGCAGAACCTCCCAAGCGTAAGTGCGTGGTAACACGACGCCCCTGTTGGAAGCAAGAGCGTCAGTCGCTAGCTAGCAACTCAAAAGCAATTGGATTCTGCTGCGAGCGCCCCGCAATCGCCGATTGACTACCAATCTGCGCACAAAGCTGAAGATCCTGCTCAAAACCCAAGTTGATCAGATTGGTACCACCAAGCGTTTTACAGAAAGCCTTAGCTAGCAAATGAGAGACTTTTCTTGAATTACCGTTTTTTACGCTTATCCAAGGTGAGCGTTCTGATACCGCCAACGAGGACGACCATAAACTTAAAGCCATTCGTGATTCATCATCTTCCAGCGGGACCTGATATTCCACCGTGCAAGCATCGATGATGGCACCAGCGAGTAACACATCTTCGGCTGTCACCCGCCCATCCGTGCCCGAGCAAACCAGATGCACCAACCCTGCTCCACGGAGAACGTTGATTACCTCGGGCAGGTTCAAGAAACTGGCTGCGATTAGACGTTTGGCCGAGGAAGCAGCCCGAATGGCTTTCGTGCCATTAGTCGTTGTCATGATCAGCGTCTGTCGTGAAACGCGACCCGGCGTGTACTCGGAAGGCGAATTACCATAGTCAAAACCGGGGATCGGTTTGCAACTACGCTCACCACACAGGAGTGGACGCTGATTTCCCTTGTCAGAGATTTGGACTTGATCGGCGAGCGAAACAGCTTCCGAGATCTCGCAGCAGGTAAAAATCTGCTTTGCACCAGAACCAAACGCTGTCGTCATTACAGACGTTGCTCTCAACACATCGACGACAACGGCAA
>JAPOKD010000020.1 GCA_029977825.1 Planctomycetota bacterium
AATGCAGCCTGTGAAAAACTGCAAGAGAAGCTGCAAGCATCAGTTTCGGTTGGTCTGTATGGACAGATTGAAGCAGTGCTGGCGGTGCCGTTGCTGACTTCAACCCACCGTGCTGTCCTACGAACTGGCTTGCGTGAGATCTCTGCGGTAGCCCAGAAGAAAGAGATAAATGCAGATGATTTTCTGAAATCATCTACCATGGATAGTTCAGGCAATGCTCGCGTCGCACCGAAGAGTGAACAGAACGAGACGTTAGTAAATGCTCGCAAGGGCCTGTTGGACGCGATTGTTGGCAGTTTGTCTGCTGATTTTGGGGTTTGCCGGGGCAAGGCTCTGGAATCCGAACAAACTCGCGATCCTGTTGGGACGAATGCAGTAGAAGATACTCGTCAAGAACTGAAGGTTCCCGCTGGAAACGCACAGGATATTCGCTTTGCAGCAGCTTTCGCTGCTGGTCCGAACCGTGAAGTATTACGTGATGAATTCACGACGAACATGCAGGCACTATTGCTCTGGCATGCGGAAGAGACGCTCGGTGATTTCTGGGGTGCGGCGGGAACCGAAAATGTGTTTTATCAAGATGCGACACGCGATTACCTGAAAGATGTTGCGCTTTTTTCGCGGCAACAACAAGGAGCGAAGTTCAGCTTCACCGGTGGATCGCACTCGCGAAATCTGAAGGAGCGATTAAACACAGCTGATGCATTGTCGGTGGGTTGGGGGAAGACCGAATTGCAGCGGATTTTGCAAATCGAACCCCGCGAACCGGTACGGGTTAAAGGTGAATTTGTTCGGACAGGAAGTGACTTGGACAGGCTGCTTCAGCTGGGGGTGGCAGCAAGCTTTCTTGAGAAAGCAGGCTTGCGTTTGTTTGCTCCCAAATTGAAGCCAATTGACTTGGCTGGAAAAACACATGACTTTGACTTCATGCTTTCAGGCGATATAGCTGACAACAGTAATTCCCTGATATTGAAAACGGTCTTTCGGGGGCACGAGCTGGATCAACAATGTCGTGTGATCCGGGCAAGTGGTGTTGCAGTCGTAGCTGAGCCAGAGCATGTTGCAAAGGCGAGGGCTACGCTTGGTAAGAGAACTGAAAACCTGTCCGTGGCATTTGTGCTCGATTGTTCTCATAGCATGGGAACTAAAATTGCTAATGCAAGTGGCGGTGGCACTTCGGCAACATCGGATCGTCTTGATTTAGCCAAGGATGCTCTTCAGGATTTATTGCTTCAGCTGAGTCAACGTGATAGTACAAAGGTTGCGGTTCACTTTGTTGGGCATCGTCTTGGCTGGAGTACCGACAGCCCCCTCCGCCCTTTGGTCAATCCCGAATTCAACGGGACGATTGCCCCGGGGTTGACGCCAAGTCAGGACGTAGAGTCGGTCTTCCCGCTTGCTCCCTTCAATTTGGATGCAGCGGGTGGGGTCATTACCAGAGTCCAGTCCGTCAAACCGTGGGGGCAATCACCGTTGTACCTTGCAACTGTGATGGCTTTGAGTGACTTCACTCAGGCCGACCGGGACTCAGTGAATCATGTAATCGTGATCACGGATGGTGCCAACTATCAGTACATCCCTACTGACGAAGAACGCGTTGAGGCGACAACGGTGGCTGATGTTTATGCGTCTTTACAGCAGAATCAGGTACCGGTTCACATTCTCGGTCTTGGCATGAATCGCCAGCAGGATCATGAGGCGATCGAAGAATTTACGAATGTATGCCTTGCTTCGGGGGGGACATTTCAAACTCTTGACGAGACAAAGCTGGTATCTGTTCTGAGTGACATTATCAATTCAGGTCAGTACAAGATGAGCCTACCTGAAACGAATCAGGAACTCGGTCCGGTAGGCTTGGGGACCCCCATTGAGTTTCAGGTCAATGAAAGTCTGCCGGAAAGAGCCCCATTGATCTACCTCGGGCCTGCAACGTCTGATCTGGGAAATCATGCGTCGATGCCCTCGGTTACAGAAAACCTATGGTTTGTGGGTGGTGAGAATTTCCAGCTTTACCTCGACGAATTAAGAAAATCCATCTACGCATTCCCATTTAACGAAAATGTTACTGCAGAATCGGTCTTGAAGCATCGTGACGGAACAGACACGCAGCAGCTGGTGCGTGTGCACCAACCAGAGCGTTTGAAAAGCGGTGAAGTACTGCTGCCTGTGTCGTGGCAAAATCGATATTGGGATGCAACTCATAAAACATTTTTTTTACCAACCTACCACCCCGCCAAAATATGGATTGAGATACAGCCAATGTTGAGTAGCGGTAAAATAAGAGGAGAAAAAATTGTTTTTTATGATACTGATTTTGAGCCGGGGCAACCCGTTCCAATGGTTAAAGTCCTGGTTCGCGATTGGCCGAAAGATGCGACCAAGGCAAGTATTCGCGTCATGTCCACACCAAGCATGTTCTCGCAGCAAGGTGCGTCGTCGGATTTGCATCTGACGCCCCAAAAAAGCGGCCCCGAATTAGTCCCCCCGCAACAGGCAACGCAAGCGGGGCCACCCTCAAGCGTGGCGTATTCTGGTGTTGAGCAGAAACTTAATACCAATGACGCTGATGTTGCGGATAGAACAATTAAGCGGTACCCATTGAATCCTGAGTTGCAGCGGGGCCTCAGCGTCGGGAACAGCATTAGCTTGAAATACGTTTTTTTAGCAGAGGACAATCTCGAAAATACCGGCCAACAACGATTGCGATTTGTGCTCTCTTTTCCAAAAGATTCCGAACGAGTTGATTCACTGCAGGTCTCACTTCCTCAGGGTGACGGAAATGCCAGGGCCAGTCGGATTGTGCGGCGATACGACCCAAGCAATCGCATTGCTGTGCATTCCTACTATTTTGCCAAAGACGCAAAATTGCCAACAGAAATCCTACTCTCCGAACTAGAACACGCTTCTTCAGAGGCTTGGCGAACCGATGACGGTGCTATGGTGGTGGGCTTGCCGGAATTGGGGCAGTTCGTTCCAGTGACTAGTGAGAACAAGGGGGTCGGGGCTTCCGAAGGTGGAGACGAAGGCCGTAATTGATCTCTTCACCATCAGTTGCACCGTTGACTGATGCTATTTTACACCTCATCCTATGAAAGCCTCGGCTTTGTCGTAGCAAACATCGACGTTAGGTCGCCGATGCGACCTACGAGTATGAAAACGTTTTGATTGCAAACGAATGAGTCGTTGAATGTTTGATTGGGTAAAGAAACTGTTTTTAGGTTCCAGCAGCGAGCCAGAGTTGCAGACTGCAGAGGAGGCTGGTGAGTCAGCAAACGCAGCAGACTTCTCCAGTTCGGATTCACTATTCGATGACGATTTCGCATCGACAACAACTTTGCAGTTCGCGTCCGCTTGGGATGTCGCTGATAGGTATCTCAAAGATAACCCTTCCCCTACACCCTATACGATGCATGCACTTGTTGATGCAGGTGCTGCTGACCTGCTGGACGCGAGTGAATTGCTGGATGCGTGTCAAAAAATTGCAGACCACGGATATCAGTTTCCCATTAATGGGGTCCTGCTGAACGATTTGTCCGATTCTGAGTTATTGCGATTTGTTCGTTGGCAGGCTCAGGTTGGTGTCGCGAAGGAGTCTTACGCAAACGAATTGAAAATCCGAGAACTCATTGAGATGTTTCGAGCAAGCCAGTAGCAGCAATTCCTTTGACAGAACGGAAGTTCGAGAACTGTTTGAAATTCGGCTTTTGTATGGTCAAGGCATGGGCGTGATGATCCCCTGATCGAGCAGGAGTCGAACCAATTCGATGCCTCGTGCTTCAGCATTATCGAGTGACATGCCATGCATGGCAGAAAAATGCTGTAGAACCTCGTTCACAGTTCTACCTCCAGTAAATTCATTAAGAAGCGACCGCACTTGCTCGTCGATTACAACTTCGCAGGGAATTCCCGCGCCGTTCTGCAACCTTATTGCATCGGTAGTCCAGTTATCACCATCCCAGTGTGACTGCTCTTGTTGTTGGACGCCTCCGCAAATTACAAGTCGCGAGTTCATGATCGCATCTCTGGAGTTTGTCGAGTGAATCAGATCGCGATTCGCAAATCCCTGCAAAACGGCATCTCCAATTGGTTTGGAGACTGCTTCTCGAAGACTGGAGAAATCTCGCCAATTTGAGCCTTCGCGTTTGCGAAGGAAAATTAATCCCCCACGGATGGCCTCAACATCTCTTTCTTCAAAATAATGGACGTATTTATCCAGTGAAATCATGTGGGTGTCATCCGAAGGTGAAGTTTCTCGGATTCTGTTTCTTGCATATGATTCTGGCAATTGACAATTTGCCTCGAGAATCCATGCATCACAGCCGTTGCTGGACAGCCATCTCTCTAGACGTTCTGTCCACTCTTCACCTTGGATTTGAACCCACTCGCAAGTTGTCTGGAAGAAGCCGCCGGGGGCTAGATGGTCGGGTGCCTCTTTAAGGATTTTTTGGAGAAGAAAATCAAGTTCAAATTCATTGTCCCGAAATCCAGAATTCGTTGAAGGTGAGATCACGAATGGTGGGTTGCACAGAATCAAATCAAATGCTCGTCCTCTGACGGGTGAAAAAAGGTCTCCTGTGACAGCCTCAATGTTGGTGAATCCATTCAAGGCAGCATTGAAATCCACGAATTTGGCCGCACGATAATTTGAATCGGTTGTCATGACGGTTTCACTAAACCGACTCGCAGCCATCGCATGGGGACCACACCCTCCACACAAGTCTAGAGTGGAATGAACGGGTTTCGTAATCGCGAAGGAAAACAGATGCCTTGCCGGCTGGCTCAGCGTAGGGACGTAATGTTCGCCGTATTGAATATTTGTTGGATGAACATCGGAGGCGAGGTACCATTGGTCAACCGGAATCAACAGCGTCTGGGGCGTGACAGCCCCAGACGCATTGTTAATCAGCCCACATGCAAAGCACGCATTCACAAATTCCTGTGGGAAGAAACTTTGCAACTCTTTCTCTTCAACTGGCAAACCGAGAAAAAAGAGGCGTGTGAGTGCCGTAAAAGCTGAACGCACCGTTGTTGCTGCGGCGAAATCAGCTGCTTGCGGGTGATGATGTGGAGGAGGGATCGAAAACCCAAAGAATTTCTCAAGCTTGGAGGTCACGTATCCTGCAGAGCGACAGGTTTCGGCAATTTGGGATGCGTTGGCGGCAGAGGGTACTTGAAGCATGTTGGTGCTGGGTGCAGGGAAGCGGTTTCGATCCATTGAAACACCGTCATTGGAAAGTTGATTGCACATGCCTTTCCACGGCGAAAGCCTGTTGTCTACCCCTGATTCGGGGCTGCGAGCCTCTGTTGTAATCCTCTATGGCTTGAACGCCATTACTAAATACCCGGCGACATCATCATTGCCTTCCTGACGCAATTGGGCTTCGACAACCTGCTGACACTGGAGGCCTGCTTCTGACAGCCAGGCCCGCACCACGGATTCTTTGTGGGCGTAGCGACCCGAACAGCTTAAAGCATAGTCGGCATCGGTTGTTGCCGCTGCCAGCTGTTCAATACTGAAGAGTAGGAGGCCTCCAGCCGCAAGCTTTTCCTGCGCGACGGCGAATACAGGACGCAGGTCTCCAATGTAGATTAGCGTGTCAGCTGCTATTAGAAGGTTATGGTCGCCTGCACTTTGTCTTAGGTAATCTGTGAGTTCCATTTCAAGCAACTCATCATATATGTTTTTTTCGCCTGCTTGGTGCAGCATCTCTGGAGAAAGATCGACGCCAACTAATTCCTCTGCGTATTCCTTCAGGAATGCACCACACAAGCCGGTGCCGCACCCCAAGTCGACGATGTTTTTATCAGCTGGGATGGAGGAGCCCTCTTCCCGTTGGCGATAATCTGTATTCTCTATGAGCAGTTTGTGCAGGAGTTCCGGTACCTTGTACTGCAGTTTTGCCAGGCAGTCATCGAAATCTGCAGCAAAGCCGTCGAAAGTTGACTTTATATAGCCGCTTGAGGCTTGCGCTGGAGTTGCGCTACCCCCACAAGAAGCCAATAAGTGGGTGACCACTGGATCATCGGGGCACAGAAGCAACAGTTCCCTGTAAACTCCGATTGCTTCCTTCAGTTTGTGCTGTTTTCTAAAAACTGCACCAAGTCTGTGGCGGGCGACGGTTGATTCCAAATCAGTTGCGGCAACGGTGGAGGATTGCCCAATTGCTTCATGGAATTCACCGATGGCTTCCTGCGTCGCGCCCAGCGCGAGCCGTGATTCGTTGTCCTCAGGAGCGAGTTCGATCGCCCGGTTGTAGCTTTTGATTGCTTCTGCGATCAGGTTACACTCACCATATACATTCCCCAAATTGTGGTGAGCTTGAGCGTAGTCAGGCGTCAGTGCGAGGGCCTGCTCGTAGGACTCGATCGCCTTTTCATGCTGATCGATTTCTGCATGAATGTTACCGAGGTTGTTCAAAGCTCGAGACTGTTTGGGAGAAATTGCAAGTGACTGCTCAATCCGCTCGATTGCCAACTTGGGGTTGCCTAACTGATTCGCAAGAACCCCCAAGAGATGAAGGGCTTCGGGGTGCTCTGGTTCAAGTTCGAGGATTTCTTCGTACTTCCACTCCGCATTTGTGAGTTGACCTTCGCGGTGGAATTTGATTGCTCTGGCCAGTAGTGCATCAAGCGGACCTTGAGGGGCTTCGGGCGTCATCGATTTATCTCTATCTTGTTCGATTTGCTTTGCGTACGTTTTTCTGCCTCTTCGATCGAGATAATTGGATATCTCGATCCGCACTTCAGCTTGGTTCGCTATGCTTCAGACGCTGGGCTACGTTCAGGTAGACGTAGCGGTCTGGCCTGCGATGCCGCCGACTCCAGTTTTCTGCTCGTTGTACAGGGGGGAGCCAGAAGTATTGGAGATTCCTGTTTTGTCAAACCTATTCGTGTCACCCAACACGCTTTCTTAACCTAACGATTTCAGTTGCTTATGCCTATCTGCCAACGTTATGATGCATAGGGGAATTGTATCGTTCAATACCTTGCCAAATAAGTGGTTTTGCCAACACACGGGCCTTGCAAAACGCCTGGCAGCCTGCAGGCATGCCTGTTTCCGGTTTGGGGGGCTTCGGGTTATTCGGAGTGTTTTGGATCCCGCAGGTAGCGTATCAGTTTAATGAGGTGGTGAAGGTGAATGAATCAGATCCTGATTGCGCTCGTGGTTCCTCAAAGCCGCCTTATTTCTCGAAGGTTGTTCGACACCTTCCATGGAATGCCCAGACCTGTCCGGTTTGCGGAGTAACACTGTCGGTGAATGAGCAAGCTAGCGGAAAAACTTGCCCACTTCAACGCTGTAAGGATGAGTACCTTCGTGCTCAACTACGGAGGCAGTCTGAAGAATCCCATCAATTGCAGTTGAGGGCTGAACAGTACCGTGATTCCGTTTGCCAGAAAAATTTACTGGAAGCTGGTAAGACTGATGTATGTGTGCTTCCTGCCAATATTCAGAGATTGAATTCGTTGCCAGAAAAACGTATTCGTCTTTTTCGTGATCGTCTGATTGGCGTGATTAGTGACGCAATGGCCGCGAGGTATGGCGAATCTCGGGTTTCGGATCAGGAGGCCGATTGCGAGTTGGGCAATGAGGCATCGACAACGGATGATCCCGCGATTGTTGGGCATGCTTGTGCTACCTGCAGGGGGGAGTGTTGTTCACAGGGAGGAGATCATGCCTTCCTGCAGCCGGAAGTCATTGCTCGTTACATGGATTCATTTCCCCGGCAGCGACCCATAGAGATTCTGGCAACCTTCATGTCGTATCTACCCAGAAAGACATATCAGGGGTCCTGTGTTTATCATGGCGCAACGGGCTGTGGTCTACCCCGGAAAATGCGTGCTTCCTTGTGCAATGACTTCCAGTGTGATGGATTAAAAAAAATGTGCGCTCAGATCAGTTGCTCTGAAGAACCCGAAGTGTTCGCGGTGGCTGTCAACGGTACGGAGATTGTCCGGGCTGCGAAGATCAGTTCTATTGATCGCAGAGAGGCTGGTGAAATTCACGGAGTTGGAAACTTGTGAAAGTGCCCCCGGGATCAATGCTCACCTTTTGCCTGTCACACTAGCCATGTTGCGCGATGAAAACAGTCCCGTTTCACTAGAGTTGAGTATGTCACAAGTTGGCCAGCGCATGTCGATTAAGATCGAGGAAATTTTCTCAGGTGGTGGGCGAGATCTGATCAATCTTTTGGAGTATTCGGTCTTGACGATCAACGTCGACTTGATGTTTCTTTACCTGGTGCGAGAATATCGCGTACGACCCTCCGCAGCCGCGGCAATTGCGGTACACGACTTGTTTTGTTGTGCGGATTCGCCAGCCAGAATCAGTTGCGAAACAGGCTTGTTCCCGAAGGATATGCGGTTGACACAAGCGATTTCACCATATCGCGCCGGCTCGCTCGATTCGTTGAGTGTTGAAAATGCATTGCCCCGGGAATCCTCTGGCCATGATGCAAAAGCGGCGAGATTCGAAGCTCCATCGTTACCCCCGCGATATATCTTTGATTCACTTGTGCGACGCATCAATGATGAGGAAGGATCCCCCTTGATTCATTCTCTTGCCTCTTACAGTGCCGCATTAACGCCACACGAAAATTTGCCCAACGGTGAACTCTCGGCGGTACAGCGGCGCTTTGTTGAACACATTTGGCAGCCGATCATACGTCCAACATTGGTGGCCGCAGGGTTTTGGAGACTAGCCAGTATTGCTTGATGTAAAGTTGCCCGACGGAATTGGATTGAACAGGGGATGTTGGACGGGATATTCACGCATGTCTGGCTGTACCGGAAAAGCGTTTTGTAAGTGTGTGAAATTCGTTAACGAGTAACTAGTAATGTTTGAAGAGTCTGTTGAAGAAAAAGTACAGGAAATCCTCACGCTTGCTATAGGCTTGCATCAACGGGATAGTTTGCAGGAGGCTGAGGAGCTTTATCGTCGCGTGCTGGATCTTGTACCAGGGCATTCAGGCGCCTTGCATTTTTTCGGTGTGTTGCAGCATCAGAAAGGCGATAGTGCTACTGCGATATTACTGATTCGCCAGGCACTGAAGTTTGATCCCCAGTACCATGACGCGAGAGTCAATCTGGGCAATGTTCTTAAGGAGGATGGACAGTTCGAAGACGCCGAGACTGAGTATCGTAAAGTTGTCAAAACCCAGGGCAATAATGCCAATGCGCACAACAATTTAGGCGTCGTTTTAAAAGCACAGGGTAAGTTTGATGATGCAGCCAAAGCATTTGAGTTGGCTACGCAATTGTCACCGCAGAATGCTGATGCGTTCCAGAATCTTGGAAATGCCTACAAAGCCAGTGGACGAATAGAAGAAGCATTGATGGCGTATCGGCAGTCTCTGGAAATTGATCCGGGACGTTGTGATTCCCACCTTAGCCTTGGTCGTGCCTTGTACGCGTTCGGAAGAATCGATGAAGCCGTGACCGTGTACAAAAAATGGCTCGAACTAGAGCCGGATAATCCAGTTGCCTTGCACATGTTCAATGCGTGTGATGGAGCCCATGTGCCCGATCGATGTTCCGATGATTTTGTAAAACAGACGTTCGATTCATTTGCGCGTAGCTTCGATGAAGTGCTGGAGCGACTTGACTACCATGCTCCAGAGTTAGTCGGTGGAGCAGTTGCACGGTGGTTGCACGAAAAAAACGGACTGACTGTTCTGGACGCTGGTTGTGGTACAGGATTGTGTGGAAAGTTTCTGCGAACTCAAGCCCAGCGTCTGGTCGGCATTGACCTTTCTCCGAAAATGATCGATCAGGCTCGCATCGCTGGCAATTACGATGATCTGATCGTGGGGGAACTCACCGAGTACATGCAGTCGCACCCTGGGATGTTCGATCTTCTGGTGAGTGCTGACACGCTGGTGTACTTTGGAGCCTTAAAGCAAGTTTTTCGGGCAGCGTTTGAAACCTTGAAAGATAACGGGCTGTTCGTCTTTACGCTTGAAAAATGCGAAGGTGATATGCCAGAAAATGGATTCCTACTTAATCCTCATGGACGCTACAGTCATGGCCAGGAGCATGCGACGGATTTGCTGTTGGCTGAGGGGTTTCAAGTTGAGAGTTCCGAAACCGTTGTGTTGAGACGCGAGGTGCGTCAACCAGTCGCCGGGTTGTTGTTCGCGGCTCGCAAACGGGCATGATGATTTGTGACGCATTCGCGCTTGGCTGGAGGGAAACTGAGCCAGTGTAACGTGGTTACTTCCCTGTGCCTGAAACGCTTGAAAGGCTACACTAACAAGAACGCCTTTTTTTTAGGGGCGATCACTGGTAGATAGCTTGCCCTGACGACGAATTCGAAACCAAACTCGATAGCGGTACTGCACCATGGCGAAGGCTTCTCAAAGCGACAGATTGTTTAAGGTTAGCACCTCCGAGGGGAAAGATGCGTTACTCTTCTATCGCATGCACGCAAAGGAAGAGCTGGGACGCTTGTTCCATATTTCGTTGGAACTGCTATCGAATGATGCCGGAATCAAAATCCAAAAGGTACTCGGACAGGCGATGGTTGTCTCAACCCCTTTGCCTGCGGGGGGGACTCGCGAATTTCATGGGATTGTAAGCCGGTTCAAATACGCTGGCAGCCATGGTGGTTTTGCCAAGTATGAAGCAACGCTGGTGCCGTGGTTGTGGTGTCTCACTCGAACTGCAGACTGTCGTATTTTCCAGAATATGACGGTGCCGGACATCATCAAGAAAGTCTTTCGGGACCACGGGTTTTCAGACTTTTCTGACAAGTTAAGTGGCAGGTACAAAGAACGCGAATATTGTGTTCAGTATCGTGAAAGCGATTTCAGTTTTGTCAGCCGCTTGATGGAGCAGGAAGGAATCTACTATTTCTTCCAGCATTCTAAAAGTAAACACATGCTTTGCCTTTCAGATGATTATGGCTCCCACGGGACAGTCTCAGGTTACGACAAAATACCATACTTCCCGCCTGATACGGCGAATCGCCGAGAACGCGACCATGTTTTTGATTGGTCGGTGAGCCAAGAGGTTAGTACAGGAACGGTTGCGCTGAATGATTATGATTTTGAGAACCCAAAGGCGGATCTTCTAGTCAAATCATTGGTCAAACAGCAGTACACCCACGGTGACTTGGAAGTGTACGACTATCCTGGAGACTACCTCAAAACAGATATGGGTGAGGGGTACGCGAGAACCAGAGTTGAGGAAAAACATGCCACCTATGAGCGAGTTGAGGGTGTCGCAGATGCTGCGGGCTTGCAGGTAGGCGCGTTGTTTAAACTGGAGAATTATCCGCGTGAGGACCAGAATCGCGAGTACCTGATTGTTTCAACCGACTACGAGTTGGCAAACAACGAATACGAGACCGGCGATGCGGGACAGAACGAAAGCATGCGGGAACTGCGCTTTGAAGCGATGGAAAGTCGCGTGCCATTTCGTTCGCAGCGACGGACGCCATTGCCAATTGTTCAGGGGCCCCAAACCGCAGTTGTTGTTGGCAAGAAGGGAGAAGAAATCTGGACCGATAAGTATGGGCGAGTCAAAGTTCAGTTTCACTGGGACAGGCTCGGAAAAAAAGATGAGAACAGTTCTTGCTGGGTTCGCGTCTCGCAAATGTGGGCAGGTAAGGCCTGGGGAGCAATGCACATCCCGAGAATAGGTCAAGAAGTGATCGTTGAGTTTCTTGAAGGTGATCCTGATCGCCCTATCATTACAGGGCGTGTTTACAACGCCGACGAGATGCCACCTTACAAACTGCCGGATAACCAGACACAAAGTGGAGTCAAGAGCCGGAGTACCAAGGACGCGAATGATAAAAATTTCAACGAATTGAGATTCGAAGATAAAAAGGGTGACGAACTGGTCTATTTTCACGCGGAAAAAGATTTTGAGCGTGTTGTTGAAAACAATGATTCGTTAAAGGTAGGACTCGATGCCAAGGATGACGGTGATCAAAAAATCGAAATTCACAATAACCAAACATTGATCGTTGGAAATAAAGACTCCAAATCTGGTACGCAGATCGTTACGGTCTGGAAAGATCTCAACGAAACAGTGAAGACTGGTGACAAAACGGTGAAGATCGAGAAGGGAAGTCGAAATACCACAATCCAGTGTAATGACACGTTGACGCTCAAAACTGGCGACCACAAAATAAAAATCAGTGCTGGTAAAAGTTTGATTGAGGCAGCCAAGTCGATTGAACTCAAGGTTGGCCCCAGCAGCATCAAGATTGAACCTTCGGGCATTACCCTGAAAGCTGCTAAGATTCAGGTCAAGGGCGATGGAAAAGTTGATATTGAGTCACCGATGACGACGTGCAAAGGAACGGGGCAGCTGACACTCAAGGGTGGTATGACGATGATCAACTAGTTGGCTGAAACGCTAATGGCGTGCTTGAGCAGGAAACTGAGGCACCGCATACTGGACACGATTTTGATGCGACATGGTGATGATGTGTCCTGAGGTGTTTGAATCCAAGGACAAGACGAAAAAGATTTTCAGATGATTGGTTTGAACGCATGAAAGTTGTTCTGCAAATTACTACAGGTTCCTCAAGCGGTCGCCGAATTTCCGTGCAGGCGGGCGAAATTGTGCGTTTTGGGAACAGCAATAGTGCCGATTTTTCGGTAGAGGATGACCGACAGATGGCTGCAGTGCAGTTTGCCTTGGAGTGCAGTGCAGACCATTGTTTGATTCGAGATCTCAAAAGTGGTGTTCCTACCACCATCAATGACCAATCGCTCGCTGATACCGCGATCCTGGCTGCCGGCGATGTTATACAAGCAGGCGAAACTAGTTTCCTTGCCGAAGTCGAAGGGGCCGTGACGGAACCCCTTGGAGATGAAGTGGAAGAGGAGGCGAATGAAATTACGCTTGCATTCTCTGCGGCCGAATTGTGTGATTTGGCTGAACTGGAGGATGAGCCCCGAGCCTTCTTGCTTCCCGGCCACTCGCCATTTGCGTTTTTTGAGTTGCTGGTTGAAAAGTCGCAGTTGCTTGATGCGATCCGGTTCTTGGCGGTTTGGTTGGCACCCTGGCAGGCGATTCATTGGGCTTTGACATGTGTCAGGGAGTTGTCTTCTGCTGAGCTTGCAAAGGGCGAACACGATGTGCTCCTTGCCGTAAGCAAATGGCTGGAAGAGCCGACTGAGGAACATCGTCGCGGGGCGATGAAGATGGCGGAAACTACCGAGTTCGAGTCTGCGGCGGGTTGGGTTGCTGGTGCGGCATTTTGGTCTGGTGGCAGCATCGCACCGCCAGATCTGCCTGAAGTTCCGCCAGATGCGAGCCTCGTTGCGAAAGCAGTTACGACTTCCTTGCTGATGCTGGCAACGCAAGGCGATCCGGAAAAAATCAATCAAAGCTATGCTGAGATTGCTAAGCGGGGTCGCAGTTTGGTCGCTGGCAAGGGTGATCAGTAGGCTTCTGTCCCCGGCGCGATGTTTTTTTCATGCCCAGCAAGAGTGAGTGCGCCGGGCATTTCGCGAGGACTCTCCGTAACGATGCCATTCGCCTTAGTTCTCGTCGCTCTGAGATGTAAAATTAACTTGGATCTTCAGTGGAAGACTTGAGTTTGGCACTCGTGATTCAGCACTCGCTGTTGTGTCGTCAGTAAAAAGATGGTCCAGTCGAATCTCGATCTCAGTCTGACTACTGTTCTCATTCGGAGCGTCATTTGCAATCGCGTTTGTTTTGACTTGGATGTCACGAATGAGTTTCTGAACGGATGCCAGAGTCGGCTTCAGTCGCTGTGGTGTTGTGATGGGCCGTGGTCTGATGTGGTATGAATTGGCCTCTACTTTTTCGAGCTGCCAATTTTTTTCGCTTTCTGATGACGGCTTGATCTGTACAGTCATTCGATCCGCTGGGAGGCCACTTTTGATAGAGAGCGTTGCGTTGTCAAAAGAATAATTTGTGGGGGTCCGGATGGATGCGTTGCTTGCGAGGTGGGTGAAAGTATTCTCCGTGATGTCGACGAAGCTATCGCCGTTAAGTGCGACCGGCATATTGACAGATTTTTCGACTATGATTCGACCATCTTCACCAGCTGTAAGCACGTCGTTGCCTGCCTTTGAGAACATTACGGTTGTAACACTTCGCGTGTGGGGTGTTAAATTCATCCCCGGAATCGTGGCCCCCTCATTCAAGCGAGTGCCCCCCGGCTGGACTTCCAAAAGTTTGGTCAGGAAGCTTTCACCGCCAGTGAGAACGCGATGTCCATCTTCTGAAATATCGACTGAGCGGATTTTGGCTGCTTCTGCGGAGAGCACTTGATATTTAGTTGCTGTTTTGTTCGAGATGCTCCAGATGAGTGCCTTCGTTCCGGATGCCGTCACTAATCTGTTTTGATTCGCAGAGAAGGCCAGACAATCAACGCCATCAACAACCTCTCTTGTTAGCACACGTGTGCTGACTGTCGATTCATCATCTGAATATTGCCAAATTTCAAAACCAGCATCATGCCCAACAATGAACAGCTCGCAACTTTCTTCGTTTGCCACAAGTTTGAAGCATTTTGGCCTGCAGGTGAGCCTCGCTACGATTGCATTCATCCTCCATGTGTCCTCCTTCAATGTCCACTCCCGAATGAGCCCAGACTTTTCATCGCCCAAGTGTTGCTCGAGCGTGAATAGCTGTTTGGGATTATCAAGTGAGAAATTGGCCGCAATAATTTTTGAGTCTGGTGTTTTGATGACGCGGGCTTGTTGCCATCCGGTATTTCCGAGATTCCAGAGGATCATTCTTCCTTCGCTATCAACGGTACAGGCCTGCCGGCTTGAACTGTCGAAAGCCGCAAAAATTGCCTTGTCCGATTTTTTGAAAACCGCGACAGGCGTGTTTCCTTGGATTTCCGTCTCCGTTTTCAGAATTTCTTTAGGATTCCACAATTCAAGTCCTCTACTGTTGAAAGTGAGGAGTTTTGAAGCTTGATCGGGTGCAGACGCTGGTGGGACAGCAATGTTTACAGCGTCGCCGAATTTTGATGACTGAAACGATTGGAAGTCTCCAGTCTCAAACGTCCACTCCCCAACAAGACTTTCGGTACTCGCATCAGTCGGCACTGCGAGCACAAGGGCTGAGTCGGGGTTGCCTGAGAAAATGACAGTTTTCAGTTGCGGCAACTTCTTTGAGGTCTTCAGCTTTCGCAAGATTTTCAAGTTCGTTGCATCAAGAAGATATGCGGTTTCCCTTGATGGAGAATCCTGCTTGCCAGCCTGAGTTCCTATGTTGGGTGGGCTGAAACCCGCAAGAACCTTTTGTCCATCAGCCGACACAGTGAGCGCTTTGATCGGACCGTTCACCGTCCGAAATTCCACTTCTTGAATGTTTGATGTTGGCCCGTAATCAAATTTCCATTTTGTAATCCTGCCATTGAAGTTGCCAGTGAAGAACGCTGGCTCAGAAGGATGGAATGCTGACCTGGTGATGTCGGGCTGGCCAGTGGCAATCACTTCCATGAGTTTGAATTGTCTCATGTTTTTGTCGATTGAGAATAACAGGCAGTTGCCCTGTTTGTCGCACAGCAAGCCAAAGGTCGCATCGGACGAGAGTGCAATGCTGGTTATCGATTTGCGTTGTTTCAATTCTCCGGCGCGGACTAGTACTTCCCCTGCGCTGGCCAGCATTTCATCGAAGGCATCAAGTGTTTTCCATGAATTATCTACCTTGTTAGTACCCCATGCTCGGGCTGGTTTCTCGGGGTCATCACTGCCCGTGATACAGATTTTTCCGTCTTCAGAAATCACTGCGATTCCCTTGGGTCCAGTTCCCAGCAACGCATTGATTTGAGTTTGATTATCGACATCCCAAAGTCTTGTACTGTTGTCACCAGCGGATGTCATGATCCGTGAGCCGTTCTGGTAGAACATCAAGCTGTTGGGAAGAAACTCATGGCTTCCCCCCTTGCGCTGCATGTTCGTGTCCCAGAAATTGATCCGCCCATCTGATCTGGCCGCTGCAATCCACTGACCATCCGGGGAACAGGCAGCATGTTCGACACCAATGGCAGACAATTCAATGGATTGCGAGCCCAAGTCAGTGGAGAGACCATCTGCAAAGACAATTGGATTTTGATACTTTTCCCACTCCCATTTCTTTATGCCATCGAGAGCACCTGAGACCAAGAGCTTGTTATCACTTACCAGTAGACATGCAGTGACCCATTGACCATGGCCACGCAATGCCTTGATGAATTGAGTTGGTTGCTTATCGGGTGCATTCCATATTCTGATGGAATTGTCATTGCTTCCAGAAAAAATTTTCGTCTGGTTCTTTGTGTTTTCTCTGATTGTTGCGAGGCAGTGGATGCTTGCATCATGGTAGCCAACAACACGCGACTTATAGACATCGATTTGCTTTGTCTCGTTCTCTGGATTGATTGCAGCTTTCACACCAGTTTTTAAGGCATCTTGGAACTTTGCCCCAGTGCTGAGAGGACTCCAGAGCATGATTTTTCGATCGTTCCCCCCCGAGGCTATTTGATTTCTGTTCGCGAATACCGCCGTGTACACTGGACCTTGATGACCGGTGAATTTGGCAACCTGCTCAATTTTTTTCCAGTCAGAGGTTTGCCAGACGCTTACGCTGCCGTCCTCAGACGCAGTCGCAATTCTTGCGAGGCTGTCTTCGGATTCCGCGCGATCATCATTCGTCCATACGTTGATCGACCAAATCGTTTCTCGATGACGGATCGGCGTGGACAGACTTTTGAATGTAGTCAAATTCGTGCCTTCAAGCCGGAACAGTTTTACATGCCCGTTATTGTTTTGTCCCGAGGCTAATACGATTTCCTCACCAGCCGTATCAGCAGTAGCAAGACTTGTCGTTTTTCCCCACGGTTCTTCTAGCATTTCGCTTGGACCTTTGTTGAGCACCTTCAGTTTGCTGTCGGGATCAACTGCCAAGGTCCAAACAGCAAGGCGTTCCTGACCATCTATTGCAGTGTATCCAGTGATGATTCGATCGCCGCGTTTCGTGATGGTGATCGCATTGACACATTGCTTTTTCAGAAAGTGTCCAACCAGAACTGGCTTACGTGCCTGATCGGTCGTATCGGACGAGATAGTCCATATCCTGAGGCCTGCAGTGGTTCCTGCCGCAATCACTACGAAAGCAGAAGACGATGGGTTGTCTGTGGAGGTTTGTTCGATTTCTTCGCTTACCATGCATTGAACACGCTCCGTTGCGTTAATTTCTGGGAATGAGCGGGGAAAACTGTCTTCTAATAAATACTGGATCCGCCCCCATTCCCAATGCCTGATGTTCTCCGGAATACTTTTTTTGCCCAGATTGGTGGCTTTTATTGCACTTAGGAAGTTGTTGCGCTGAATGGCCTGATTACTGAAACCGATCAACGCGCGATATGCCCCCTTCTCGGCATCAAGCTTCGCAACCTCAGCATCTCGTTTTGCTTGATCTGCATTGTCTTTTTCTTCTTTTACTTTGTCTAATGCCTTTTCTGCTCTGACTCTCTCCTGTACTGCTACGGTTGCTGCCTGTTTTGCTTGGTCTCTTGCCTTTCTTGCGTTTATTTCCTGTTTTCTTGCGTTTCTTTCCTGTCTTTCTGCGTCATTTTTTTGGTGATATAACTGAATCGATAAGTAGGAACCAAATGCAATTGCTACCACGATTATTGCTACTACTGATCTGACGAGAACTCGTATCTGCAAAGCTTGCCGGCGCTGCGAAGCTTGACCTGCTTTCAATTTGGCAAAGAGATCTCGGTGACTTTCATTTTCCTCATCAAGAATCGAAAGTCCGAGCGAAAAATCATTTTCACGTAGTGCATGGGTTGCATACGCCAAAGTTGCCCGATCGAGACCCATGCAAGCTGTCCCGTTCTCGGGCCACAGCTTGATCGATTCTTCGAACGCGAATCTTGCTCGCGCATATTCATCACTGTTGCGATCCTGTTCTGCACTACGCAAGTGCGATTCTGCACTGTTCGTCAATTTCACACTTTCGTGATGAGATTGGTGCAAGCGTAATGCATTTTGGAAATTGCTAACCGTCTGGTATCGGTCACGAACGTCAGTGGCCATCGCTTTGCGAGCGATGTCGACGAGTTCTCCGATTTGATCTGTTGAGACAATGAGATTCGACGCCGCAGCGAACAACGCGTCGCGGGTTCCAGCAGTTTGCGGGTGAGGTGGTGTGCCAGTAACAATTTCGTAAAGCACGGCTCCCAGCAGGTATACATCACTGACCACACCCAGTTCAGAACTGTTGTGAGCTGCCATTTCTGGAGCCATGTAAGCTGGTGTTCCAGCTGGTCCACTGGCAAGGGCCGCCCATGAGCGGTTTGGATCTTCTGAAAGGGAGATGGCGATTCCCCAGTCCATGACTGCCACTTCACCAAATTCTCCTACCATTACGTTTTCAGGTTTGATGTCGCGATGAAGAAAATCATGCGAGTGCGCAAATGCAAGAGCATCACACACTTTCATCAGCACTTCAATATTCTCCTGTTCGTTCTTTTCGCGAATCGTTTCGTTCCACGGTTTGCCCTGGACATGTTTCATGGAATAGAAAGGCAGGCCATTCGCATCACGACCCAACTCGTAGATCGGCACAATGTTGGGATGTTCCAACTTGCCCGTAACGACGACTTCGGAAATGAATTGACTCTCTCCCAAACTACCTGCCGCCGCGATTTCAGGATTTGGAATCTTAATTGCGACATCTCGATCAAGTGATGCTTGTCGTGCGCCCCAGACTTGCCCCATCGCACCCTTGCCAATCAGTTCTTTCAGTTCATAGTCACCCTGCCCCTTGTCATGCCTTTTGTTGATCCTGCGTTTTCCGATACTCAGGGACGTCCCGTGTTTTTGCTTCGTCTCCTGCGTCTCAGACTTGTTGTTCAGGGTTTGTTGAAATCCCTGAGGTACACTTGCCAGTGTGCCCTGCCATGCTCGCTCGATGTGACGTTCAAATTGAGGAGAGAGTTTTCGTGGTTTGACGAGTTGCTCGCTACCTGCTGTTTCCGATGTTGTGTCCTGAGCAGGGGAAGGCAAGTCGGTTTTTGAATGATCTGAGGTTCGGGACTCAGGTTGTTTTTCAATCTCTCCACTTAGCTTCTCATCTGGTGATGAAATCTCTTCAGCTTCTGGATCTGCCAGACTGTTTTCAGCCGTAAGTGAGGCATTTGAGTAAAAACTACCGCAATTGCCGCAGCGACCACTGGCGCGATCGCGATCACTGGCCTCCATGCGACAAAGTGCACAAGTCAATCCCATTGAGAAAAGTCCCTTTGTATGAAGAGCATGAGTTGTCTTCCGAAGCCAGTCATTAAACATCCAGCTCATGGTTTGCTATTAATTAAATTCAAGCATTTTGAGGTTTGCCCCAATCTGCTGTAGATTAGCAGGCTGATTTTTCCACATAGTCGACACAATGGGAATTGCAAATGACTTTTCCAGAACGAAAGCTGAGCCGACTGCAAAAGACAAGAAGACGAGGTGAGTGTGTTTCATGGGAAGCTAATTGGTAACGTCTGGATAATCAGGGGTCTTTTGTTTTTGGCTGTATCTGTGTTTGTTTCCCGTCAGTAGCGTGCCCGCTAACGCGAGGGCGGGTGTTCGCCCTAGTTCTTCAATGATACTGACCGGAAGAGGTTCCTTTGTGCCGTCTGCAGGTGCATGTCTGCCAGAAGTCTGGGGCTGTGCGGGAAACTCTGCAGGATCAGGAAAAGACAATTCAACATTGCCGGTCACTTCCTTGTTGGGTTGACGATTTTGTTTTTCTGACGCATCACCTCCTTGCTCACCGCCTGTGGTGTCTTGTTTTATTCGCTCTTGATTATCACGCTTATTATCCAACTCGATCCTGGGAAATTCAGGTGGAACATTGACAGGATTTCCATTCTGGATAATGAATCTCATGACCAGTTGTTCTGAAGCACCGTCCTTCAAGAAAAGTTCATAATAATTGTCTGGTAATCTTCCAAACAGAATAGGGAGTTGGTCCACATCGAAATCTGCATCGGACTCATTCGCTATTTCTGACAAATTCTTCAACTGGTAGTCCAAAGACAAATCTTCGTCAGATTCCTGAGGAACTAGACCTTCAAACTTTAGAAAGAAAAATGGTTTCTCAGCTCCAGGGGTACTTGATGCTGATTGACCATATTCACGACTGGTGATATTCTCGGTTTGTTGAATGAGAATTGGTGGTGCGGTGACTCTCGGTGCCGGGACCGTCCGCGAAACAAGATTGGCTGTGGTTGGCATCATCGCCATTCTGCCAGTCATGTTGGCAGCAACCTTGATAGAAACCGTGGTGTGAAAACGCGGCTTAGTAAGCACGTCCTTACCATACTCAAAGATCCGAATGGTTCCCTCCCCATCAGGGGTTTCTGGTGCAAAAGCATTAATCGATACCTCGATTACGACCTCGCCGTTACTGGTGGTTGGTGCGTTTTCGTACGTTCTTTCCAGATTATCGGAGGAAAATCCGTTTGTCGTTTGGTTGAAGAGCGTGTATTCCAGTTCTGCATCCAGCTCTTGCCAATCAATTACTACCGCTGCCGGCGTTCCGCTTGCAACCGCTACATCGATATTGGCAGTGCGCTTTTCATTAGTCAATTCCTGATTCTCTGGTTGTCCCTTTGCCTCAAGGTGTGGTGTGTTATAAAAATTCTCTGTCAGGGATCCGATCCCACTGCTTATCGTAGCACCAAGACTGACCTCCTTGGCAGCTGTTAACCTGATCGTGCCGGAACCACCAGTCGACACCGAAGCGTTGACCAACAAGTCATTACCAGCGTCCAGCGTGACGTTGCCTGTACTGCTGGCCACATCGGCATTGATAACCACATCACTGGTAGCACCACGGGCTTCGAGCAGCACATCGCCTGAACCACCAGCCAATACACCGGGGCCACCAGCACCACCATCAATCGTCAATGTACCAGCAAGCGAAACCAGCTTGATCGGGCCATCGATCGTGGTGCTCAAATCTTCCAGAGAAGCAGTGGTCTGATCCTCACCAACGTCAGTCGTTGTACTGTTGAAGTTCACTCGAACCACAGACTCGATGTCCACGCTCACTGCGGCCACCGTTGTGACCGTCAGACCGTCAGATTCTGAAAGGTAGATACCCGAATCTGCATCGGCAGCAAGAGTAACGACAGTGATGTCGATCGCGTTGACGTTGACATCAACATTAACATTCCCGCTGTCACTGCCTCCAATCAGACCACCGTCAGCACGAAGTGAAAGGTTGTCTGCTGTGATGTTCGGTGAACCGGCGTTCGCATCGATGATGCTGTTACTCGCTGCCAGGCCAACATCCACACCGTTGATCACACCCAGCGTCAGGTTACCTGATAACGCCTGACCACTGACATTACCTGAAGCACTGATCAC
>JAPOKD010000022.1 GCA_029977825.1 Planctomycetota bacterium
GCGCTTATTTCCGACTCAGCCCTAAATAAGATTTGATTAAAGCTGCCGGTCGCCCGCATGCCCCAAACCTGAATGGGATTGCCCAGTTGGTCCACCGAACAAATCTGTCGATTGCTGCCTCCGCCATAACGGATTTCAGCATGGTTGACGGTTTGCAGGAAGATACCCTCATCCTCCAAGTCACTTCGACCCTCTGCCCGGTCAATATCACGACGGTAAATGATACCGCCCCAGTTGCCAGGTGCTGCTGCGGGACTGAAACCGGATGCGTTGGCATCCGCACCACGATCCCGCATGCTGGTAAAGATGACGCTGCCATCTGCATACCCAGCCAAGCCATCTCCCGGATCGTCACCAACCAAAGTGGTGTCAATTACAGGATCACTTGAAAGACTCAATTGCACATGTCGCGGCGTTCCGAGTACTTGCAGGGCAGAGCCACTACGATCAATCAAAGTCGTACTGCTACCGACGTTGATGTACGAGTTGCGTAGCTTGAAAATTGCGCCGGCATCAATCATGGTGGTCACACCATTGGGCACATTCATGCTGCTGCCATCTTCCAGCGGTATCCCCCCCACCTCGGAAATCCCGATCTTGTAACTAAAGTTGTCTTCTTCAGTCAGCAAATCATTATCCAGACCGCCATTACCTACGATCCGCACGATGTCCCCAAAATAGGCTGAGCCAAACGCATTTGTGAGACTGGAGTTGGCAATGTTGTTGAATGGTTGATCCAACGATCCATCAGCAGCGGGTCCTGCAGCCTTGTCTACAAACAGGGTTCGTCCCAGAACATCAACTCCTTGAAAATCTGCGGACAGCGAAACACTGCGATCCCCCAAGAGAGTGATCACATCCCGCAGGGTTCCCTTGTAAATTTCCTGCGACGTGACCGCCGTAACACCCGTCAGTGAAGATTGATTCTCAATAGCAAATCTCAAAGCATTTGCCACGGACTGTGCATCACCTACCGGGCTATATACCACGCCGGTATTTCCTGGTGTGACATTGTTCAAATCAGTAACGAATTCGTAGGTTCGTGAGACGCCAGAACCACCCACAAGTGTAATGGTCTGCCCCGCTTCGATACTCGACCCATCGCCTTCGACCACAATCATCCGATCCATGGCACGTGTCTGGAACCAGAAGTTGTGGACACCACCTGGGACACCATCACCGTCAGCATCAATCGGTGTTCCAGGGACATCAACTCGTGTGCCATCACGATCACGAATGACATCAGTCTCATCGACTTGCGGTTCAAACTTCAGATGCAGGTCATAAGCCCCTTGTGTTCGTCCGCCATAACCACTGCCGCTGATCGTTGGATCGTATTGATCATTACCACTCGCAGCAACGCCTAGATAATAGACGCCTTCACCGAGCGAAGCGCGAATGCGAGAATCCTCGCCGAAATAATCATCATTGGCCTGAATCCGTGTCAAACCGCCGCCGCTGAGCATGAGCGGCGCGAATGTGCCCAGATCCACGTTTACGAGGTTCGTAGTGGGATCACCCACCGTAATGGACGCTCTGAAAATGGAACTCGCGAACGCATCATCATTGATCGCATCGACCAAATCGCTCGCCAGAACCTCCGTTACATTTGGTCCCGGTCGTGGCAAATCCACCAAGATACCGTTGGACACATCAACACCAGATTCGTCGAGTGCCCGAAGCACGCGAATATCCGTATCGCCCGGACCACGTTCGGTCTGCACAAAGGATATCCTTGAACCATTGCCCTGACGCCCGCGCAGCAGCGATGTCACCGTCATGGAAAGATCGATTCCGAGACCGAAATCTGTGGTTACAGAGGCCGTTACTTCCTCAAACAGTGTCAGACTTGTGTCCAGCAAACTGGAATCAGCCAGTCGTTCCGCGAAACTCTCCGCAGTCAAAATACCCGTTTGAGTTGGATCGTCCAGATCCACCTCGAAACGATACAGGTCAATGTCAATGCTGTCCGGACGGTGGAGAAACTGTCCATGCAGCACATCGGTGTTGCCTGGGAATACGGGCTCATTATCGCTGAGCACATCGATGCTGGCGTTCAGAAAGCCACCGTTCATCGACATGATTGTCGATGCAGACAGATCCGAAGATTGCTGCAAGCCCAGGAGCAGACCAATTCCTGCGACGGTTTTGCGTGTCAGGTCCTCGCCGTAATCAAGTCCGAATGGTACAGAACGGTCGAACACCATCGCGGGTACGTCGAACAGGGGATCGATCCGAACGGTTGCATTGAGAGGACCAACGGACTGAGGAACAATTCCATTTTCAGTTCCCAGAACGCTATTGTCTCCAAATGCAAAAGTGATTCCCTCATCGGAGGTCTCACGGAACTGGACGCCAATCTCGCTAGCCCAAAGATTCAGTGCCTCACGAATCCGGGTTTTCTCTACTTCAGTGATCTGGTTCAGGTGCGATGTCGCACCCACGGTGGCAAAAATCCCCTGGAAGTTGTACGCAATTTCCCTCACCCCAGGCGTGATGTCCGCCCCGAACGCCGGATTGACATGACTTGCCGTCTCGCTGTGGCCCAAATCGTCATTGCCACCAATCGGCTCGATTGTGAGGGGCTGCGCATCGATCGCCTCAGAGTAGACCAGGCTTGTCAGTTCACCGTTAAGACCACTGTTACCGAAAACGCCCACATCAAACGCCGTCTCCAGCGTCTCACCTACCGCGACCAAAGCCAATGCAGGAGCACCAATCACGCGCGGTGGCAGAAGCTCATTGGCGATAGCAGGATCCAGTGGATCTGCCGGGTCATCACCAGCATTCTCAACCAGCACGACCAAACCGGAAGCGTCAAGCAACGCCTTCAAATCACCAATGGTTGGAGAATCCCCACCGAAATCAACAACAATGGTATCCAAGCCCGAGTCGGCCGCTTCAGTGGTGAAACCCAGGTTTCCTGCACCGGAGTCCAGGAAACGCACCATACGACCAGAGTTGGACTCTCCGACGGCCAGCGATTCGAAGGTCACGCGTAGACCCGGGACTCCGAAATCGGTAACCGCCAACGGTGCAACGTCGCGATTTTCAAGCGGAACGATCAAGTCCACACGATCATCCACCGCCGTGCCGATTCGCAAACGGAATGTGCCACCTTCAAGACCGACCCCCGACCGACCGGTTGCATCAAGTCCCAACTCATTCAGATCGGATGAAAAAATCAGCCGAGCTGTATTCGTCGCCTCGTCGTAAACAACCTGATCCGGCTGGTAGAACGCATCATCAGAAGTGCGAACGGTCTCCTGTGTCAGCAGCAGTTGATAGAACCGCGGATTTTCAACAGATCGCCGAGTCGGATTTCCGTCTGCATCATATTCGACAAAAAGCGGATCCTCATTGAAGTAAACGACGATCTCGTTTCGATTCTGCTCCAACGTTCCGTCAGTCAAACGGATCACAGGTTGCGGGACGACTGATTCGATCAGCGCACCCAACCGCAGGTCAAACCGGGTCACGTCAACTCGCTGCTGCGGATCATCGGTCTGCAACAACTCGCCTCGCATATTTCTGAGACCCACCAAGCCAATGCTGGGATCGTCGTAACCGGATACTTCCAGCTTGTAGAGGTCATCTACCAACGCTTCAGAAAAGCGAACAACGACTTCGTTTTCCGCGTCCTCGCCTAAAGTGACCAGACCCGGAACGATAGTGACATCGTCTTCGGTTCCCAGCAAATCGTCATCGCCAGCCCGCGTCACCTGAACCGCACCCAACGTGCTTGGATCAATCTGCTGATCCTCGTCGAATCGTAGCGTCAACACGCGGGGCCGCGTTTGAACGATCGAGTTGTCAACAATCACCTCGCCCGTGTTCGGCTGGACACCGATCAATTCCGGACCACCATCGGCAGCCAGCAATTGCCGGGCCTCAAGTGTTTCGAGGATGTTTTGACGTCGCTTCTTATGCGTCTGTCTTGTTTTCTTGGCTTTGAGCTCAGGCGAACGATCAGAATTTGTGCCACGGAGGGCACTGAAGTTGAACGTCGAGGAGTTATTTCGCTTACGCGAGGTCATAGACCGAACCTTCCAGGCGTTGGCGTTTTTGCCGCATTATCGGCGGCAATCACGACAGTGATGGGGTTTAGTAGTTGAAAATCAGTCGCTATTAGCAAGGGAGCTGGCAACGGGTTACGAGCCACACGCGACCGACCACGCAACACCTGTTCCATTTGCATGGAATCAGCCGAAGCGCAGTTGCCAAGTATAGTTAGGCCCAAAAAACCCGCAAACATTTGCAGCTTCTCTCCTTACCACAGGGACAACATCATTTGAAATGGCGACTGATCGTAGCGACAATGCGGGCGATCAATGCAATGCCAATTACGCACGAACCCCTCTGCAGGGGTATGAAAGTCGCACATTCCGTTACTGGATGCGGACCGTTGGACGGTCGAAAACGAGGAAAGTTCCGTTGAACCCGCGTTCAGACACCGATTGCAGGCATTCTCGACGGCATTGCGGTAAACCGCCTGACCGTCTGAACAGAACTATTCATCACCTTCCTCATCGTCGTCATCGGCGTCAGGATGCAGCGGATCTTGGGGATCAAAGAATAGATCTGCCAGACCGAGTGGTACAGCGTCGCCCCCTAAGGTGCGGCGACGCCGTTGAGCTAGCTGTTCCAAGTCAATCGCTTCCTCGCCCAGACACTTTTCCAAGGCCTCCTGCCACGCCTGATCACGGCTGATCGGGTGACTGGGGTCCTGAATCATGCGTTTGATAGCAAAACGCAATAAATTGATTCCGTCCCGAGGGGAAAAATCGAGCTTCAGCTGATGGGACTGCTGCAGAAACTCCACCGTCATCGCAAGCATTTCGGGCTCCGCGAATGGCAAGTGATACTGCAAAATCGACATTTCATCCTGCTTGTTTGGAAAGCCAACCTCCAAAGTGGGCTGCAGACGGCTGAGGATGTAGTCGGGAATTTCGAAGGTGGACTCATCTTGATTCATCGTCACCGCGGCCCGGAACTCACGATCGGCAGGAATGGTGATTCCGGCAACAATCGACTCGACGAGTCGTCGCCCATCAAACAGAGGGGCCAGAGACGCCCACGATTTCTCATTCATCCGATTCCCTTCGTCCAATAAACAGACACCACCAGAAATCATGGCAGAGACGAGAGGCGAGGCATGATAGGAAATTTCGCCTCCCTGACTGAGTACCGGTGTGACCAGCAAGTCCTCGGGGCGGGTATCCGCAGTACATTGATAGATGTACAGCGGTCTTTTCTGGGCTTGAGCAGCTGCAATTGCCAATTGCGTCTTGCCAACACCGGGGGAACCCACCAATCGCGGAGTCAGCGGCAAGTCCAGGTCATCCACAGTGATCCAGCACGCAAGCAACTGCATAAGGATTTCCTGCTGACCAATCCATTGGCCTGGAAAGGTGTACGGGCGTGACAGTTTCAGCTGCACACCCTCGATTTCGGCGTAGGTTACTTCTTCGTTCTCGTCGACCGGTTGGGAATCAGATTCTCGAGCGTGCATGAAATTCGTAACCGAGATGAGTAAAACAGTTGAAAAGTCGTCTCCACCAGGAGCTGCAAGAACAGTCTCTGGGATGAACGAAGGACGAGACCACCGAATCAGCGGTCAACCTACCTCTGTTGTATCGCACTGGCGGTGTCAGCTGGCACAGCGAGGAAAAATACTGGCACAACAAGGCGAAATAATCGGGTTCAGAGCTAGAGTGAATCCTGCGGAGACGCCAATCTGCTGACCCAATTGAACCCTCAAAAAACACTGGGGACAACAGGCCTGAACCCGAAACATGGTCGATCACCGAACGTCGGTGGGTCGAGCCGGCGATGTTCAACACCAACCGGCCATTCACCATTAAGTCGTCGTACTGGGTGCAGAAACCGTACGCAGAAACCGTACTCCGTGCAGAAATCCCACTTCGTCACTGCCTCGGTCGCCGCCTACGCCGATCTTCTCCTCTGACCCCGGACTGCTTCCTCCAGAACTCTCGCCATTCTTCCTTGGCAGCCTATCACCTGACGGACGCATCCGGCCCCAACGACTTTTTCGTGTCATGCTTCGGCCGTGGTGGACCGGATTTGATCTTTTTCCAACTCTTTTCTTTCCTTGATGCTGCCTGACTTTCCTGGTCCAGCGCCTGACCCAGTGCGTTGATGTACTGGTGAATGGAATGATCTGCGAACGAATCGATTTTTCCCTTCATAAGTCCTCTCCAGAAGCCAATCCATCGGTCACGCGTCTTGCCCGCAAACCCTGACTTGCGAATTTGCCCGCGTCGATCGAGATAGATTTCGCTTCCGCAATGGCGATAGCCAAACCACGTCGGTGGCACCCGCGTGACGATATCGTTGTTGTTGACATACCGCAGGTGATCCAATCTGGTGTACTGGGTATATCTTGGGTTACCCACTCGCGGACTTCCAAAGGAAAAAAGCCGCTGGGGGTTACTATCGATATGTGAAAGAAGGCAACGTCCAGCGCAAATGGTTGCCATCGCACCCCCGAGTGAGTGCCCACAAAACCAGAGTGGTTGTCGGTTGCACATCAGCGCTGTCTCCAACATGGGCCAGAGGTCGTCTACCTCGCGTTTGAACCCACGATGCACGCGTCCCACGGTTTCGGCAAGGACACTACTGGCCCGTACATCAGCACGGATGTCGTTCCATTCGTTTGCCTCAGTTCCACGACAGGCGATAACGCAATCATATTGATTTCGGAAACGATAAGCCTGCGAACCATCCCTTTCAAAGAATGCGAGGTCTGGAAAACCAATGCTATCCGCGGCCCGCCCCGCTTCGTCCGGGTCGTTGTACGAGACCATTGCCAATTCAGCCATCAACAAAGACTGCTTGAGTTGTGTCATTTCGGCAACAGGTCGATCTGCCATTGACCGCAAGATCAATGGTTTCTCGTGAGGATCAGAGATCCTGTGCCTGTCCCGACTGGATCGTTCCATCTCGTTACTCGTACTCACTCGCATCCTTTTCGCGTGCGGCAATCACCCGGGGGTGACAACCAATTTTGACGACCATCTGCGATCACAGGCAAACTGTATCAACTACTTTCATCTTGGGGCGGAGACACTGACTTCGCCTGGCTCTTCCGCCTGCAGAATCGGCTCGACTCTGGGGTGTCCACCATCCACATCAATTTTCATGGAAAGATGACGTCGCCAGTTCTGATCGTCGGGTTTTGGGAAGTCGCTTCGGAAATGGACCCCTCGTGATTCTGCTCGCACCAAAGCTGCTTCAACAATGCAGGATGCAGTCAGCAACAGATTCTGCAATTCCCAACCTTCAACACCGTCGAATTGGTGAGGCATCACATACGCTGCAAACGAGCGGATTGAGTCGGATGCCTCCTGCAAACCCTCCGCATCGCGTTCCACCCCGGCCAGTCGTCCCATCAAGCTTTTCAGCGAGACCCGCACGTCCGCAACATCGAACGACTCGTAGGAATCACGCACTGGATGCTGAATGCGCGGCACGACCATATTGGTTGGTACTTCTGCAGCCGCCCGCGCCGCCGCTTCCCCGGCATGGGCACCGTAAACGAGTCCCTCCAGCAAGCTGTTACTTGCCAGACGATTGGCACCATGCAGCCCGGTACTGGTAACCTCACCAGCCGCCCAAAGCCCGGGCAAACTGGTCCTACCTTGCCGGTCAACTGAAACTCCACCAATCACGTAGTGAGCACCGGGTCTGACGGGGATTCGGTCTGACGTGATATCAAGACCGAATTTTGAACATGCTTTGGCGATCCCCGGAAACCGCATCATGACATGGTCGGTATCCAGATGGGAAAGATCCAGAAACACGTTGGAATGTCTGGTCTTTGTCATTTGCCGGATGATGGACTGGCTGACCACATCGCGAGGTGCCAATTCCGCCCGCTCATCGTAGTTGGGCATGAAGCGTTCACCATTGCAGTCGATCAAATGCGCGCCCTCACCACGCACTGCTTCAGTAATCAGGGAACGCGAAGCTCCGGCGATGTACAACACGGTCGGGTGAAACTGAATGAACTCCATGTCTCGCAATTCGACACCCGCACGGTACGCCAGTGCCGATCCATCCCCCGTCGCCACACTGGGGTTCGTAGATTCGCGAAACACCTGCCCGGCTCCACCGGTACACAAAATGGTCTCTTTGGCCCATACCATGATTGGTTGCTGGCCATCATTGAGGATCACAGCGCCACGACACCGCCCCTCGTAAGTCAATAGATCGACCGTGAATGCATTTTCCCAGATATCGATATTGTCTCGTTCACGCGTTCGTTTAATTACCGCACGCATGACCTCTTGACCGGTCGCATCTCCTCGAGCGTGCACGATGCGTTCGCGACTGTGCCCGCCTTCTCGTCCCAGTGAGATTTCACCATCACTCTGATCGAACTTTGTTCCCCATCGGATCAGTTCTTCAATGCGTCTTGGCCCTTCCCGGATCACCATATCAACGATCGTCTGATCGCACAGATTTCCTCCCGCTGCCAGCGTGTCGGCCACATGGGACTCAAAACAGTCGTCCGGGTCCAAAACACCTGCGATCCCACCCTGAGCGTAAACACTGTTGGATTCTCGCAGTTGATCTTTGGTAACGACCAACACTGACTGGTTGGGCTCTACCGCATTGGCTGCTCGCAAACCTGCCAACCCGCCACCAATGACCAACACATCGGCAAACCGGTGCACAGCCCGTGTGGAGTCGAATGGCAGAAGGTATCGAGGCGTGATCATTCCACAACTTTCCGTTCTTGGTGCAATTCCGACCAGAGCAAAATCTGACAGAAGCTGTGCCCGCTATCCATGGAATCAGGCGAATCTAACATCAATTCGGTGGATTTGAATACGAGCTCGATCACCAGAATAGCGCAACACGACCTTTCACTCAATTCCCGTCGACTCATTCACAACGCGTTTCAGACTGCCTTCATGCTCTGCCTGCCCCAGAACAGCAACACACTCGGCCCATTCCGCGACCCTTTCCCTTGGCCCCATTCCTACGCTGCGACTCGCAATTCCCTGTGAGTTGACCGGTTACCGCGGCCGCTTGCCCTAAGCCCCGGCTGCTCCCAACTGCAATCTCGGACACATTTACGAACAGCTGCTGGCACTGAGTGACTATTCTCAAGCAGATTATCAAATCACAATTTTCTGATTTTGGGAGCAGTAGCGGTTGGGCAAGACAAGAAACAGGCTCTGGAGACGACATCCTTGAAAAGCATTGTTTCGGTATTTCGTCACTACGCTATGCTTTGAAAGTTGGATCAGTCAGGTCCTCGGCCGAATTGGCGGACAGGCGGTCAGTCGCCGTCAATGCTCTGACGCGCAAGATTCCACCAGCATGACCGCATCCCAGAATCCGCAAAACATCCATGAGTGAACTGAAACGCGAGCTTCATCCAAAGCCCGATCAAGCGAACGACGATGATTTTTCAGAGAAACCATCTGAGGGTGCAGACGCCCACAACGCGGATCAAGATGATATCGACGGGATCGTGGCAGGATCGATACCAGGTCGCAAACGACGCAGGAAGAAAAAACGCAAACGCCGCTTGACCCTCGCAGTTCTTCCCACGCTGCTGACACTTGGCAACGCCGTTTGTGGATTGGCCGCCATTTCGATCGCGATGAGTTCAAATCTCGACTGGGAACTGGAAAACCAATTGCTGGTCGCCGGCATTCTGATTTTTGCTGGCATGCTGTTCGACGCACTCGATGGCTCAGCGGCCAGGATGACCGGTCAGGAAAGTCAATTCGGAGCAGAGTTGGACAGTCTTTGTGATGCGATCACCTTCGGCACCGCACCAGCCGTGATTGTGTGGCAATACAGTGAAGGAATCGGCTTACCCAGAAAAGTCACCTGGGCAATCGGCGCGCTGTTTACGCTGTGCGTTCTGATTCGACTTGCACGCTTCAACGTCGAGACAACCGAAGATGACCCGCATGACGGGTTCGAGGGACTTCCCAGCCCAGCTGCTGCGGGTACCATCGCGGCCTTCGTGATTGCCATGCCTGAACTGACTGCCTACACCACCGAAACAACTTCGCAAACGGGAAAGCAACTCGCCGAGCAATTTCTTTTAGGTTCCCAGATATTTGTCGCAGCCTTGACCGTCACGCTCGCCTATCTGATGGTCTCGCGTTTTCAATATCCACATGTCTTCCAACAGTTACTCAGAGGGCGCCGGGCGCCTCACCAAATCGGACAGGCCCTGTTTGTCCTGATCGGCGCCTTCCTGCTGCATTGGCTGGCGTTACCAATTGCCTTCTGCTACTACGCCTTTGCCTCACCTGTAAAAACGGTGTTTCGGCAATGGCGGCAAAGAGGAAGCTCTGAACCAGCACACGGCTCTGAATAGTTCAACGCCCACGCTCAACCGATCTGCGTCATTGAGCAGATGCCTGCATCCGCTGCAATGCATCGCGAATTTCGGCAACCTGCTCAGGCGTAACATCGCTCAACATTGGTTGAATCGGGCCGGTATTTGCAATCGCAGCGAGTTCAACCGCCCGATGCAAAACCTTGATCGGATTGATTCCATTCCGAAGGTCTTCAAGAGGGCAAAACCACTCGCGAATTTTTTCAGCAGTTTCAAAGTCGCCGGCATGAATTGCATTCATCATTTGCGTGGACTTTTCGGGAGCTACGCAAACACAACCACTGGTGAAGCTGCCGACACCAAAATCCCGCAAGTGAATGATTGCTGGCTGTTCACCAATTCCACTGACGACCCGCTCAGCGGGAAAGACCTCCAGTACCTCTCTCAAGTAATCATCCGTCGCGGGATGATCACGCACGACAGCGTATTTCAACCATGAAATAACGCCATCCTGCTCAAGCGACTTGATCAGCCCAGGATCCAACCAGCGATCAAACTTCAGGTACAGGACCAAAGGTTTGCCGACAGCCTCAGCCAACTTCCGCACTCCGGTCGCAATGCCAACCTGATCAACAGCATCGCGTGAGGGCAACAACATGGCCGTGGGAAAATCGTACTCGCGCAGAATGTCGGCCTGATCCATTGCCAAACCAAATGCCGGGCCCAGCGATGGAACGACAACCGTTTCGTCCGCTGCGACATCGGCCAACATCTGCAGCAGTGAGGCATATTCCGAAAGGCGAGTGTGATACAGCACCGCATTTCCACCATACAGCAGCGACCGGATTCCACCGGCTTCGAGAAAGCGGACGATTTTCCGATTCTCGTCCTCACAGATCTCAAGCGATGAATTTCGCGCCAATGGTGGGACAGCAATGACCGACTCACGCAACTGAGCGGCAGAAAAAGGAGCAGTTTTCATGGATCGCCAATTCTGAAAATTGTAAGTTCGATTTAGTTTGGGGTCTCAGTTCGTCTGCGCAGTCGATTCCAACCGGGCATGCCAGACTCATGCCAATGGCCATCACTCTGGGAGTGAACACCGTAACTTTGTTCATGCCGTCACTTTATTCATACCGTCGCTTAATGAATGCTTGGCTCAGCATTGGGCGTGCGTCCGGCTAAGAAGTCAAAGTCACATCCCAGGTCGGCCTGTGTGACATGCTTGGCATACAAATGCTCGTATCCCCGTTCTGGCACAGGCTTCAGCGGTGGCATCGCGGCGCGACGGCGGGTGATTTCTTCTTCGCTGACATGCCAATGGATCGTCCGCTCGGGAACATTGATTTCAATTTCATCACCATTCTGCACCAACGCAAGTGGACCACCCACGGCACTCTCGGGTGCAATGTGCAAGACACAGGTACCGTAACTGGTACCACTCATCCGCGCATCACTTAAGCGAACCATATCCCGGACACCTGCTTCAAGTAGTTTCTTGGGGATCGGCAACATTCCCCATTCGGGAAAACCGGGTGCTCCCAGCGGGCCAGCACTGCGAAGAATAAGGACACTATTTTCGTCGACGTCGAGATCAGGATCATGAATCCCTTCCTTCATGGCAGGATAATTGTCAAAGACAACAGCCGGACCGCGATGCTGCAAAAGATCGGGATCCGCAGCAACCGATTTGATCACACACCCATTGGGAGCGAGGTTCCCTCGCAACAGGCAGGTTCCACCAGCTTCCGCGACGGGATTATCTCTCGTCCTGATGACTTCATTATCAATAACCTCAGCACCCTTGATTTGATCCGCAAGCGTGGTTCCGCTGACAGTCAAACAGTCAACATTCAACAGGTCAGTCATCCGAGCAAGCATCGCACTAAGACTGCCTGCATTGAAAAAATCTTCCATCAGATAACGTCCACTTGGTCGAATGTCTGCCAACACTGGTGTCGTCCGCGACAGTTGATCGAAACGATCCAACGAAAGGTTGATTCCCAGTCGTCCTGCAATCGCGATCAAGTGCACGATCGCGTTGGTGCTGCCACCAATCGCCAATGAAGTCATCAAGCCATTGTCGATTGATTCTTTGGTCATGAAATCAGACGGTTTCAAATCCTCCCACGCCATTTCAACTGCCCGCCGCCCCGTCTTCACCGCAAGACGCGAGTGTTCAGCGACGACTGCAGGAATGTTAGCAGCTCCCGGCAAACTGAACCCCATGGCCTCGGCAACACAAGCCATCGTGCTTGCGGTTCCCATGGTCATGCATGTGCCCGCCGAACGGCCAATACAATTTTCAATTCCTTTCCAGTCCTGATCGCAAAGATTTCCGGCAAGCCGTTCATCCCAATACTTCCACACATCGCTTCCACTTCCCAAGGTGACATCTTTCCATCGGGCGGTCAGCATCGGACCAGCCGGCATGAAGATCGAGGGCACATTGGCACTGATTGCTCCCATCAGCATGGCAGGAACCGTCTTGTCACATCCGCCCATCAGGACTGCTGAATCAATGGGATGGCATCGCAAGACCTCTTCAACCTCCATTGCCAGCAGATTGCGGTACAGCATGGTGGTTGGCTTCATCAGCATCTCACCGAGAGACATCACCGGGACTTCAACGGGAAATCCTCCGGATTGCAGGATCCCACGCCTTACCTCGTCGGCCCGGTTACGAAAGTGGGAATGGCAGGTATTGAGCTCACTCCACGTATTCAAAATCGCCACAACGGGGCGATCCTTGTAGTCGATGTCATCGAACCCCATCGCCTTCAACCGTGATCGATGACCAAAGGACCGCATATCGTCCGGGCCAAACCAGCGATGCGAACGAAGTTTCAATGGGTCGCGTGATTGCGTCATGACAGATTCATCTCGGGATTTCGGTGCGTTTAAGCGAACCGCAAAGGCAATACAGAAGGCTTGCGGTCGGTCGGCAGTTTAGCAGGAATCCACCTCCCTAACGAAGCAGGCACTTTTGGGCACGTGGCAAAAAATAATATCCGTATTTCCAAGCGGCAGGATCAACAAAATCGAATGATGCGGAATCGCAGAATCACAGTGCACTTTCATGTTGCACGAAGCCGATGCAACTGACCCAAGATTCAGACGGCGCAGCCACCGGGAAAGCCGTTTCGTGGATTCCCCTCGTTCAAATTGTTCAGCTGCGGTCAGGTGATTCACTGATCGCTCGTGCGGCAATTTCCCGAAGGATGAGACTTCAATCCACAGTCGCTTGCCTTCAGAGGTCTGCCAGGACAGAAACCCGCTATTCTTTCATCAGATCCAGACGTGCCAGTAAGAGTCTGAACTGACAGCGACTCGCTGCGGACACCAGAAATCTGCGGACGCCAGAAATCTGTAGCGGCTTGGACTCCAATCTCTTCTGAAATATTCGAAAACACTGTTTTCTGCTCTACTGGTTTTTCTGTTCTGCTGATCAGGCCGCCCCTCACCACTCGCTCGGCAGCGCCGTGATCGCCTTCCGCATGAAGTCTGACCTCGCATGAATGACCATCAACATCGCAAGTCCTACTTCGGAGATATTGCAAATCGTTTTGCCTGCGCCGGGTGATTTCAAAAATTGACTGGACCGTGCACCACCCTATACGATGTAGCTCGTCCCCCCCACCGCCCAGTTGCTCAACCCGATTTGCAATATTGCCCAGTTGCAACGTCAACAGAGAACTGGCTTCCTCCAAGTTGATCGCTCCGCAAGTGAACATCAATCGACGCACCCTATTGCAACACGCTGGCGGCGGAATTGGCTTACTGGCATTGCAATCGCTCCTGATGGCTGACCGTGAAGAGTCCTCCGAGCCGAAGACCACACCTCACTTTGCGCCTCGGGCCAAGCGGATGATCTGGTTATTCATGCATGGTGGGCCCAGTCATGTTGACCTGTTTGATCCGAAGCCAGAACTTTCCAAGTACGCAGGGCAACCTCTACCAGAGAGTTTTGGCAATGTGATGACACGCCGAAAGGTAGCCAGAAATCCACTGCTGGGTCCCATCAAACCATTCCGGCCTCGAGGCAACTCCGGGTTACCGATTTCTGATTTCATGCCGCGTTTGGCGGAACACGCTGATGACCTGTGTGTGATCCGTTCTTTGCACGGTGACAGCGTGAACCATCCGCAATCGGTTTACCAGATGAATACGGGCAGCATTCTGATGGGTCATCCCAGCTTTGGTAGCTGGCTGGCGTATGGCCTTGGCAGCGAGAACTCGGACATGCCGGCATTTGTTGTACTGCCCGATCCCGGAGGGGGCCTCAAGGGCGGCCCTTCTGCCTGGGGCAGTGGGTTCCTTCCACCTACCTATCAGGGCACAGCGATGCGACCAGGAAAAACACCCGTGCTGAATCTCGCTCCTCCCAACGGAATCTCGGATTCCCAACAGCGTGGAACACTCGACTTTCTGCAACGCCTGAATGAACGGCATCTTCACACTCGAGATCGTGACGAGGAACTCTCAGCACGAATTGCTGCCTACGAGTTGGCGTTCCGAATGCAGAGTGCTGCGCCCGAGGTCTGTGACTTTTCAACTGAAACAGCTGATACACTTTCAAGGTACGGAATCGACCGTCCTTCCACCCAGGACTTCGGGCAACGCTGCCTGCTTGCACGTCGTATGCTCGAGCGTGGTGTCCGCTTTGTACAAGTCTACTCTGGCAATACCAATGGCTGGGACGCTCACAAGGATGTGGCAACCAATCACGGTGAATACTGTGGCAAAACCGACCAACCCATTTCAGCCTTACTGACAGACCTGAAGCAGAGTGGGTTACTGAAAGACACTCTGGTGGTCTGGTGTGGAGAATTTGGACGCATGCCGATGAGTGAACAGGGCAAGGGAAGAGACCATAACCCGTGGGGCTACAGCGGATGGATAGCGGGGGCTTCCGTCAGGGGCGGCCGAGCCTATGGTGCAACGGATGCGATTGGCTTACGTGCTGAGCAAGACCGTGTTCATGTAAATGAATTTCACGCCACCTTATTACACCTGATGGGCATGGATCATCGCAAACTGGTGTACTCGCATAATGGCCTGGATGAACGTTTGACCGGCCCAGCCGAAGTCGACATCGTGAAAGGATTACTGACATGAGTCGGCGCCAGCAAGATTTATTCCGCTCCGGTGCCCCAATCCACCGTGTTGCAATCCAGCCACCGCTCTGTAAAAGCACGCGAGTGCTGTTCGGATGCAGGCGAGTACCGACGCACTCTCTGATGTTCGCTGTCGTTTTCGTTTTGACTGCCGTCCCCATGCTGCAAGCATCGGACAACGTCCGTTCAACTACCAGGCAGCCAGAAACAGGGAACGGAACCGAAACGGGGAATACTGAACATGCACAACTCATCGAAGATGAATTGCAGATTGACAACATCGATCGTGGCCATTGGGCCTACCGAAAGCTCACAGATTTCCCACCACCCGATACAACTCAATCAAACTGGCCTCGAACCACTATTGACCGATTCATTCTGTCGAAACTGCAAGCTCACAACCTATCTCCAGTGGCCGAGGCAACGCGTGAAACACTGATTAGAAGGCTGAGTTTTGACTTAACTGGTTTGCCGCCCACTGCAGCGGAGTTATCGCAGTACCTGAATGACAGTCGACCTGATAGTTATCGACGTCTTGTTGATCGACTGCTTGCCTCGCCCCACTATGGTCGTCGCTGGGGCCAACACTGGCTGGACCTGGCGCGGTTTGCGGAAACCGATGGATATGAGCACGACAAGATCCGTGGGAATGCATGGCGTTATCGCGATTGGATCGTGAATGCCCTGAACAGTGACATTGGTTACGACCGGTTCATCACGCTGCAACTTGCGGGTGATGTATTGGCAGCCCAAGACACGAAGCAAACGTCTTCCAGAATCGCAACTGCGTTTTTGCTGTCTGGTCCTGACATGCCCGACATCAATTCCCAACAGGAGCGACATCATGTCCTGCTGAACGAAATGACCGCGACGGCTGGAGCAACGCTGCTGAGCCTGCAAATCGGCTGCGCGGAGTGTCACGACCACAAATACGACCCAATTAGTCAGGGCGATTTCTATCGTCTACGAGCTTTTTTCGATCGAGCAATCAAGCTGAAAACCAATCAATCCGTCAGCACGATGGCACCGAACGCCGATCCTGATGCTACCAGCCAAATTCACCCACGAGGTGACTGGCAAACGCCTGGCCCGGAGGTTGCAGCAGCCTTTCCGCGGATCGCAAATGTCTCCGGTTCGCAGGTCACCACCAAACTTCATCCGCGTGTGCAACTGGCTCGCTGGCTTACCGATCCCTCCCAGCCACTGGCAGCCCGTTCCATCGTGAATCGAGTCTGGCAACATCACTTTGGGACAGGCCTGTCGAATACTCCCAGCGACTTTGGGGTCATGGGAGAAGAGCCATCACACCCAAAGTTATTGGATCATTTGGCAAATCGCCTGATCAATCATGACTGGAGCCTGAAAGATTTACATCGACAGATTGTTCTTTCGGCGACTTACCGAACCCAGAGCAAGCCGCCAGTCACTGCCAGCGCCAACCCGGATGCGGCACAAGCATGGAAGGATGCCAAGCTTGCCGATCCAAGCAATCGCCTGTTGGCACGATTTCCACGTCGTCGCCTGGATGCTGAATCACTTCGCGATGCCATGTTGTTGGCAAGTGGCACACTGAACCATCAAGCCGGAGGTCCCGGGATCAGCCCACCACTGCCGGAAGCACTGATCAAAACTTTGAAATCCGGTCAATGGAAAACAAGTGCTGATACAGCAGAGCACTATCGACGCAGCATCTACATCTTTGCACGGCGCAACCTGCGTTATCCGCTCTTTGCGACGTTTGACCGCCCGGCAGCGAATTGCAGCTGCGCGATGCGAACTCCATCGACGACCGCACTTCAATCGCTACTGCTACTGAATTCGAACTTCACGTTGGATTTATCAAAACGTCTGGCATCTCTTTGCATCAACGAATACGCGGAAGCACCCCAAACGCAGACACGCGAAATCTTCCGACGAGTCTTTGCCAGACTACCGACCAGTCAGGAAGAATTGGATTGCCATGAATTTCTTCTCTCGCAAGCTGCCATGGCTGAGCAACAGGGTTCTCACGATCCTGCCTTGGCTGCTTTAACGGAATTGTGCCGAGCTCTTTTCAATAGCAATGAATTTCTGTACATCGATTAAGTGCATTCTGGTGTACATCGATCAAGCATTTTTCGGCTTGGGTAGCGAGCATTCCTGTCGTTTCATTCGTGTAGCTCCATTGACAGAAATTTGGCATCTTTGGTACGGATCGGGCATTGCAGGAAGAATCACAGGCAGGTCTGCCGAGGCTTTTCCTTCACCAAGTTGTCAATCCTCAGTTCAATGTGCAGTCGTTAATCATGCAAAGAATGTTAGTGGCTTGTTTGTATACGCTTGCAACGGGATTACCCGTGCTGGGGCAATTGACGATCACCAACCCCGACGAAACAAGTCCTCCCAGCAATGTTCGTCAGGTGTCGCTTTCAACAGCAACACCAGCATCGCCATTGGTCAACACACCCGCCTCTGCCCAGCGCATAAAGTCTCAGCAACTGAGAATCAGAGTCCAGTTTCTGGAAGTTGACCAAATCACACGTGAGGCGATTTACGCTGGCCTTGGAGCAGATGCACTTCGTACCTCCACCTATCTCCCCCCAACCAAATCGCCAGGCTCAGATTCGGAAACACTAGCCGATTTCCCCACTGAATCAGATGCAGTGACCAGAACAACTGCTTTGGTAACACAGGCAGTTCTGAACACAGCAGAAGTTGCGGGCATTCTAAAAATGACAGAATCGTCAAACAGCTCTATCATTGCCGATGCTCCAAACCTGCTGCTATTGAATGACAGCAAAATCGAATTGACCGACATGATACAACGACCCTTCGTTGTCAATCATGAGAAGCAGGGTGATGAAATCAAACCTGTCCTGCAGCACATCGATGAAGGAACACGTTTGGGAATCATTGCCAAGCTTGGACCGTCTGCCGGTTCAAGCATGGAACAATTCCAAATTGGTTGCGAGATTGTATCGAGGCGAGTGATCGAAACACGAACAGACTTTCTGTTTGGACATGGAACAAAGCCTCTGAAAATACAAATCCCTCAACTGCAGGTTACGACTGCAAGAGCGACTGCGAACCTCACGTCTGGCCAAACATTACTGGTTGACCCACATGTCACCTCGACTCGCAGCTTTCGAAGCGAAACGAGCGTCCCTTTTTTCGGAAAACTGCCTTACGTGGGCCGCTCGTTTAAAAATGTCGCGGTCACAACTCACGATCAACATCTGGTGATCCTACTGCACCCGGAGTCAGTTCAGGACAAATAAAGTTGTGTGTTTTCAGAAACATTCTTTTCTGGATACCACAACCGCCGGAACTCCTGACCGAGATCACAGTGATCAGACACGCGTGGATTCAGCACGCAGGTGTTCTGCGACTCAAATTGAATTGCCGATTCGAAGACCAGTGTGCAAATGGCCATTGTACACGCACCTCGTGTGCGACGACCTGGCCCGCGACGACCTGGCCCGCGACGACCTAGTCTGCGACAGCCAGTTCAGAATCACCCTCATCGCTTTTGATTTGTGCCCGCGGTTTCTGCTTGACAGTTCCGGGCACCAGCCATGGTCCACTGCTGTTCTCTTCGATCAACTTTGCCAGTTCATCAGTATTGATCGACTCGACTTCGAGTAGTTTCTGTGTCACTGCTTCGAGCACTTCGCGTCGCTGCTCGAGGATTTCACGTGTTTGAGTCAGCTCATCTTCAATGATTCTGGCGACCTCTTTGTCGATCAACTTGGCCATGTCCTCGCTATGCGACATTTGGAAGCCATCGGCACCGCCACCAGCCAGAAAAGCAGACTTTGAACTTCGCCTGAAATTGATTCGTCCCAGCCGACTCATGCCGTAATCCATGACGATGCTTCTGGCAATTTCAGTGCATCTTTCCAAGTCATTCTGTGCACCAGTGCTGATGTCCTGAAAGATCATTTCTTCAGTCAATGTTCCGGCCAGCAAGACCTTCATGTTGCTTTCCAACTCGGACTTTGTCATCAGATAACGCTCTGATTCGGGCCGTTGCATGGTGTATCCGAGTGCTGCAAGCCCGCGTGGAATGATGCTTACCTTATGCACGGGATCGGCGTTAGGCAGTGCAGCAGCAACAAGGGCATGCCCCGCCTCGTGATAGGCGACACGAATCTTCTCGTCCTCATTCATCACCCGGTTTTTCTTTTCAAGTCCGGCAGTCACCCGTTCCACAGCCTCATTGAACTCATGAATTCCCACGGCACGTTTCTCGGCTCTTGCTGCCAGCAAAGCTGCTTCATTAACGAGATTTGCGAGGTCAGCTCCAACGAAACCGGGAGTGATTGACGCAATATCCTTCAGGTCTACTTTTTCATCAAGCTTTACGTTTTTGACGTGCACGCGAAGAATGTCTTCACGACCACTGATGTCTGGCCGATCCACCAGCACGTGCCGATCGAATCGCCCCGGTCGTAACAGTGCCGGATCAAGCGTCTCTGGGCGATTTGTAGCCGCAACGACAATGACCCCGGAATTGGAATCAAAGCCATCCATTTCGACCAATAATGCGTTGAGTGTCTGTTCGCGTTCATCGTGTCCCCCCACTGTCGATCCGCTTCGACTCTTCCCCAGAGCGTCAAGTTCATCGATGAAAATGATGCAAGGGGCACGACTGGTTGCCTGCTGGAACATATCTCTGACGCGAGCTGCCCCCACACCAACATACATTTCGACAAAGTCGCTTCCGGACAAACTGAAGAAGGGGACGCCGGCCTCACCAGCAATCGCTTTTGCTAACAGGGTTTTCCCGGTTCCTGGAGGTCCTACCAGCAGCACACCCTTGGGAATGCGACCTCCCAAAGACTTGTACTTGTCACTGTTCTTGAGAAAATCAACGACCTCTCTGACTTCCTGGACGGCTTCGTTGATCCCGGCAGCATCGTCAAAGGTAATCGCCAGATCTTCCTGACCGTAAAGCTTGCCACGACTCCGGGAAAAGGACATGGGTGACCCGACACCGCCCATCCTCCGCAGCATGATGATTCCGAGCACGACCAGCACGCCGATCATCAAAAGTTCAGGCCAGTGATCTCGAAACAATCGGCTGGGTCGTGCATTATCCCAGGTTACCCCGGAAGCATTGAGGTATTCGACAAGTCGTTTGTGCTCAGCTTCGTTATTCGTATCGCGAATCGTTTTGAACTCAACGATTTTATAAGTATCACCGACCGGACCTTTGTTATCGATCCCGCGTCCGCGATAAGCAATTTTTCCAGTGATCTCACCATCGGCAACACTGACATCCTCAAGACCACCGAACTCCACGAAGTACTCGGGACTCTTAGTCGACGGAACAATCACGGTCACCTTGGGATCAATGACGACCTTCGTCTTTGAACCGTTCTTGTCTGAGGCTGTTTTGGCTGAACCCGCATTCGGCTTTGCAGCCACGACAGCTGGTGTCGTTGTTTCGCCAGTCTTTGTTTCCCCAGCACCCTTCACAGCCTCTGGGCGGGCGACATCTGCCGACTTACTGACTTTCGGCTCAACCTGATCCTCGCTCTGGTTCTTGCCAGGCATCGGAGACTTGTCCGCCTGCCGGTCGTCGGCCATCGCTGCTAATAGCTTCATCAAGTCGGGATAGCGCAAACGCATGTCGCTACCACCGAACA
>JAPOKD010000851.1 GCA_029977825.1 Planctomycetota bacterium
CGCTGCATGGATGAAATCACAAGGTGACAACGGCATTGCTACCGAGATGAAGGCCAACTCACACAAGAAGGCAGGCCAAACCAAGGCAGGTAAACGGAAGAAAAAGAAAAATGGGGACCGCCGTAGCAAGCGGGAGGCAGAGCCAACGCAGCAATGAACCAGCCAGAGCCATGGTTGCCCTGGAGCGGTGAATGAAACACTCTGGTACTGCCCCCAAACTACTGAATTGCACCTTAAGCCCGACGGTCTCCCAGAATAACGCGATCACCAACCCACACCGCCTCGTCAGGTCCTAAGCCCAGGGTGTGGGCAGGGCATTTAGCTGGCCACACCAGCTAGCTGGCCACACCTGCGCGCCGAAAATCACGAGGTGGAACTCCAACCGCCTTCTTGAAGGCAACGGAGAGATATTCATCGTGTCTGAACCCGGTACGCGATGCAATTTCTGACAGTGAGAGATCAGTGCCAGTCAGCAACTCCTTGACCTTGCCTATTCTCAAGCGTGTGATTTCTTCGTGCGGGGTTCTTCCCAAGGCTGCTCGAAAACGACTTTCCAAAATACGTCGTGACACCGGCACAGCACGTAGCACATCGCTTACCTTGATTCCGGATGCTGCATTTTCTCGAATGAAACGCAACGCAGCTGCAACATCAGCATCATCGATCGCAAGAATGTCAGTTGATTGCCGTGTTTCAACGCCAATTGGTTCTACAAGAATCGGTTTCGAGCCTACCTGTTCACCATCCATCATCCGGTCCAGCAGTGACGCCGCCTCAAACCCAGTGCGTTTCGTGTTACAGATCACACTGGACAAGCGCGGGCTTGCCAGATCGCAAATGAGCAAATCGTTGTCGACACCAAGCACCGCCACCTCTTCGGGAACAGCGACATTCTGTTCACGGCAGACATCCAACAATTTTTGTGCCTGAATGTCATAGCATGCCATGATACCGATGGGTCGCGGTAAGCCGCCAAGCCATTCCGCCAGAGCATGCTTTTCGCGGTCCCATGAATAATGTTCATCGAGACGCGAAATCGAATCATGAATGAAGCACTTACCGCCGGCTTCGCGCACCAACCGTTCAAAATTCTGCTTCCGCCAAATCGCCCAGTTGAATCCGCTGTCGCCATAAAAAGCAAAATTCTGAAATCCCCGCTCAGACAGATGTTGCACCGCAAGACGAGCGATTGCCTCATCGTCCGTTTCCACCCACGGAATATTCTTGAGGTGCCTGGCAGCACTGACATCGACGACCGGAAGGCCTGTGCGTTTCAACGCTGTTGCGATCTCGTCATTCTCGATGCGTGCAACGATACCATCGCCAGCCCAAGTCGAAAGCCATCGCGGGGGTTTGCCACCGCGATCCTGTTCAGGCAAATAGATTGACCAACCTTCATGCTGCCGCACGTAGTCGGTAATCCCCCCCAGGATCCCGCGCGCGTAGGAATTGGATGTTTCAATAAGCAAGGCGACAGAACGCAACTTATTCACCACGCTAAATTACTCAGCTACTGAAACACGGACTGACATGAACCATTTGCCAAGTCGCTGTTATACCGATAAAAACACAGCAGACACGCCACATTTCCATGTAAAATATCTCAAATATTATGCGCATTACCTCATTGGCTCACTGCCCTATCTGCCTTAATCTTTCGAATCAACTTACCCCTTGTGCCTGATGGGTCGGGTGTCACTTAAAAGCATTTCACTCCCAACACCAGACGATGGCCCGAATCCCCTGACAAATTCAACGCAGTATGCACTTGCTGTTCTGCGCCGAGTCCAGCTCAGCACGCAGTGCCTGAACAGAAAAATGCACGCGGAACACCCCGCTGAGTACACAGCGCCCGTTCAGCGTCCCAGAAACAGTCAACTCTCACGCCCGACTCAATTCGAATCGAGCGAGTCTCGCTATACTTTGTTGACAGCTTAAATTCACACTCAAATGCAACTCAGGCTTACCCCCACTGGCATTGTGCCAGTTGATTCCCAACAACCAGTGAACGTCGTGAATCTCGATCGCTGCTAAGGGATTACTTCCTACTTCCCCAACGCACAGAACAGTTACCGATCGTATCTTGGAGTCAAAATGAACAAATCAGTGAACGTAGCGATGATTGGACTTGGCTTTGGAGCGGAGTTTATCCCGATCTACCAAGCTCATCCAAATACCAATGTGATCGCCATCTGCCGGCGTAACGAGGAAGCTCTAAAACAAACTGGCGATCAATTTGGAATTGAAAAGCGTTACACGAACTATGACGACGTGCTAGCAGATCCTGAAGTGGACTATGTGCACATCAACAGTCCAATTTCGGACCATGCGTGGATGTCGCTGAAAGCTCTTGATGCCGGCAAACATGTCATGTGCACCGTCCCGATGGCCACGACCATTGAGGAGTGCAAACAGATTGTCGAGAAGGTCAAGGAGACCGGTCTCAAATACATGATGGCAGAGACCGTCGTATACAGCCGCGAATTCCTGTTCATCAAAGACCTTTACCTGAAAGGCGAGCTCGGCAAGATTCAACATCTGGCCGCATCACACCCCCAGGACATGGATGGCTGGCCGGACTATTGGGAGCGAATGATTCCGATGCATTACGCAACTCATGTAGTCAGTCCTTGCCTGGGCCTGGTCGATGGTCTTGCCGAGTACGTCAGTTGCTTCGGTTCCGGCACAGTACGCGATGATATCGCTAAGAAATCAGGCAACAAATATGCAGTTGAATCATGCCACATCAAAATTCAAGACAGCGACGTTACGGCACACATTTGGCGTTTCCTTTACGACGTGGCGAGACAATATCGTGAGAGCTTTGATGTTTATGGCACTAAAAAGAGTTTCGAGTGGACGTTGATCGAAAATGAACCGCATGTAATTCACACAGCCAAAAAGCCCGAGCCTGAAATTCCTGAGAAAGTCGAAGTACCTGATTTCGCCCACCTGCTTCCGCCAGAAATCCAAAAGTTCACCCTGCCTCAGGAAATCCATGATGCCGACCACCTTTCCTTCATTCAGGGTGGTGGAC
>JAPOKD010000736.1 GCA_029977825.1 Planctomycetota bacterium
AGCCACAGTACCAACGCGACAAAGTAGATCAGTAATAGCACAGCGAGCGTTGAAAATTGGCTTTGCGCAATATTACTTCGAATTCGACGTGCGACTTCTTGGCGATCACGAGCCACCCGTGTCACCGATGCGAGTACGGGAGCCAGAGATCCCCCTGTTTCCCAGTGGACGCTCATCGTGGTGGCAAATAATTCTATCACGTCGATCGGTATGCGTTGCGAGAGCCTTTGGAAAACAGCGCTTCCTGAATCACCAAATTGGATCCGCTGAACGCACCAGTCAATTTGTTCACGCAGGGGCGATCCCGTCGATTCTGCAGCGGTTGCAAGTGCGGTCGAGACGCCAGCCCCACTCCGTAGCATGGGAATCATCATGTCGAGTAAGTCAATAAGTTGTCGCTCGATGCGACTAATACGCCATTCGTACCAACTACTCTCAAGCTGAGCAAGAATCAGGGCAACAACGAAACCGATTGAAACAGAGATTATGTTGGGAAATGAGGTTATTAGCACGACGCTGAGCGTGGCCATGAGTCCCAAAGCCCATGGTGCAAAACGCAGGGGGCGCGAAAGGGGATTGGCGGTTTGGCGATTGGGCTTTGTGGTCGTCTGTTCGCGGGGTTGTGAGTCAGTGTTTGACTGAGAAAGAAAAGCAATACTTTCCTCAAGGCGATTACCAGCAGCCGAGTCGGCAAGCGACCGGCGTAACAGAAGGGTTGCGCATGAGAGTGCAAACAGCGTGAATGCCAGGATGATCAGCACTGTTGTTGTCATCGACCCGGTCCTGTTTCCTTCTCGAACCACGACGTTGGCACTTCGATCGAGCGCGAGCGAAGTGTTTCGACCAGCCGAGGCACTGTGCCCGTAGCGACGTGCTTACCTTGCAGGCGTTTGCCTTTGCGCCCAGTGACATTAAACCGGAAGATCTGTTGCAGTTGGGGTGTGTTTCCCTCGAGACCTACCAATTCGTCAACCGACTCAACTCGCCGGATCCCATCTTCGAAACGCCGCACATGAATGATCAAGTCAATCGCCGAAACGATCTGTTCGCGAATCGCAGAAGCAGGCAGTTCCATCCCGCTCATCAGTACCATCGTGGACAGTCGCGAGATGGCATCGCGAGGACTGTTTGCGTGTGCTGTGGTAAGTGAACCGTCGTGCCCCGTGTTCATTGCTTGTAGCATGTCCAAGCACTCCCCCGCTCGGACCTCCCCGACAATGATCCGGTCCGGCCGCATTCGCAGTGCATTGACGACTAGATCACGGGCCGCGATCGTGCCAGTTCCTTCCACGTTGGCTGGGCGGGTTTCCATGCGTACCACGTGCAATTGATCAAGCACCAGTTCGGCGGCATCTTCGATGGTGACAATGCGTTCGCTGTCGGGAATGCTCTCGCAGATCGCTCCCAGAAAAGTGCTCTTGCCGCTACCTGTACCTCCGCTGACCAGAATGTTCAGTCTCGATCGAACCACGACCGAAAAGAATTCCGCCATGCTGTCGTTGAACATTCCCAGTCGGTGGAGTTCGTCGCGTCTAAGTCTGCGTTTACCAAATCGTCGAATGGAAAGTGTGGGGCCATCAAGCGTTACCGGGGGTAGGGTCGCGTTGACACGGCTGCCATCAGGCAGGCGAGCGTCCACCATCGGTACGGATTCGTCGATGCGTCTGCCCACACGTGATGCAATCCGTTGAATGATTCTGGTCAAATGATCGGCATCCCGAAATTCGACACTGGTCAATTCGAGATTGCCGTATCTTTCCACGAAAACGTGGTGTGGGCCGTTCACTAGAATGTCGGTCACTGACGGGTCAGCCATCAAGGAAGCAAGAGGCCCCAGTCCCAGCGTTTCTTCCAGCAAGTCAGCCGACAAACGGGAACGCTCAGCTTCATTGAGTGGAAGTTGTTCACTGGCGGCGATTTCTGCAACAAACGCATCCACTTCCTCTTGCAGTTGTTCGTTGTCTGCACTCAGGAGTCCGCGACGGTCCAAGTCATCGAGTAATTGACCGTGCAGGCGACCTTTGACGGTCACGGCCCGTCCACGGCGAGCACTTGTGTCGGCTTCGCTGGACTGGCTCTGGACAAGCCGATCAGGTTGGTTCTTTTCACGCTGCAGGCGGGTGGGACGGCCAATTTTACCCAGCCGTGTACGTAACTCAGATTCGGGCGTTGATTCACTCATCGATCACTCCGCCGTCGTTTGTGTGAAGGGCTGGTCCTCAGAAAGAGATGCGTGATCAATTTCTGACTGCATGAGCGTTTGCGAATTTGATGGTGTGGCGTTGGCTACTACTGCTGACACCTTGGCGAGCAGGCCGTTTGCCATCGCCCGCATTGCTTTGGCCACGCCCATTCTGCTTCTTGACAAAATGATGGGGCGGCCCAGATTGGCAGCTTCCAAAACTCTGCGGTCATGTTTGATGACCGCTGCGGCCGGTTCACCCATCTGCTGCTCAACTTCAGCAGCGGACAAACTTCCGGCACAGCGTTGATGGCGATTGAGAACCAGCGTGCGATTGGGTGTCCCGACATCCAGTTGGTCCAAGGTCTTGAGCATCGCTGCTGTTCCTGTAAGGGTAGGGACAACGTTTTCGGTTACCACGCAAACATGGTCAGCCCGGTCGAGGATGGCCAGAGTAGTGGCATCGAGCAGCGGGAAGGAATCAACGATCACAAGGTCGTACGCCGATTTGGCTACACCGAGAATGATGGACATGCAGGTGTCGTCGATCTCAGAAGCTTCGGCTGGTGTTGGCGGTGCGGGCAAGACATGCAAACCCGATTCATGTTGGGTGGTGACTTCCCGCAGCATGGTTGCATCGAGTCGATCCTGCATGCTGGCGATGTCAGCGATCGTTATGGTGGGCGTCAAGTTCAGAAGAGACGCCGAGACACCAAGTTGCAGCGACGCGTCAACCAACAAAACCCGTTGGTTCGTTGTTGCTGCAGCATGTACTGCTGTATTGATGGCAATGGTGGATTTTCCCACACCGCCTTTCGTGCTCACGACAGCCAGCAAACGGCCGCGGCTACTCACCTCGGGTTTAGCCTTGTCAATGCGTCGAATGACTCCGGCTAATTCCCCGGCACTGGCAGGTCGACGAAGGAAATCACGGAATCCAACCCGGATGGATTCTACCAGCAACTCATCGGTTCCCTCAGACTCATCGTCAAGAATCCCGATGATGGGGCACGCGATTTCATGCACTTCAATGGCATGCTGCCACTCACGGATCTGGTCCGAGCCATCGCAGAGTTCAACAATCAGCATGTCGGGGGCATCGTGACGCAAACGGGAGACCAACGACGCCAGGTCGGGGCACGTGTTGAGGGTGGTTCCTTCACCCAGAGCTGAAACTGCTGCTTTGAGTTCTACCTCAAGCGAGCCGGATTGAATCACAGCGAGGATCTGGGTCATGGCGAAACTCCGTTGATCTGTTGGCTTCTGGCCAGCGTGGGGGCTTGGGTGATGTAGGCTCCGCTGAGTGCTTGGTTCGCTTCGATCAGTTCATCTGACAAACCCTGAATATCAGCCA
>JAPOKD010000273.1 GCA_029977825.1 Planctomycetota bacterium
CATCAGCGTTTGAATCCAGCGCGATCAGCACTGGCAGTGAACGTAACAGGAACTCGGGATTCCGTCCTGCAGAGCGTCCATCCTGTGTGCGCTGCGGCAATTGAGCAACACTGTCCCCAACAACCAGCCCCCAGCTGACAAGAAACACCAGAAAGGCAAGAAGCGTCCTTTGCCTGGACATGGATCGACACATAGCAAACCCCAAATTGATGAGTACTTCAGTAAGGACTTTCAACGTCAACAGGAAACTGACCTCACAACCACAAATACAGCAGCAGTTAATGAAAACCGTCTTAGCCTGATCCCTTTGATACAACCCAAGTCTATGGAGAAAGTTCCGCTATTTCCAGCATCTTTAACTTGAAGCACATCACAAGATGGCTTCGCCCAATTCGAAGCATGAAGCGACCGAGGTCAAATAACTGCGGATGTCAAAACCATCCCAGCTCAATCAGGGCCCCAGTAACCCGTGCACGGGCATTGCAGAGGCAAACGTGCTGCACGAATGCAACGTTGTACCAACACGCTCCTGCCAACTAAAGTAATGCGGGATACTATCGCAAGACCGGACAGACATCGAACCATTCACGATGCTGCTGCTGCATCCATTCGGATGCTTCCTCCGGTCCCCACAAGCCTGTTTGATACTGATGCAAAGCAGGTGCCGCCGGACTTTTCCAAGCCGCAATGATTGGATCAATGATTCCCCAAGCCAGTTCCACCTCATCACTGCGAGCGAACAAACTGGCATCTCCATTGAGTGCGTCAAGCAACAATCGCTGGTACGCATCTGGCAGGGACCTGCCTCCGCTTGTTCCCTGAAAACTAAAGTCGAGCGTGCTCGTGCGTGTCCTCATTTCCGAGTCTGGAACCTTGGTTTCAAAATGCATCTGAATCCCCTCGGCTGGCTGCACTTGAATAACAAGCCGGTTTCCAATCGGTGCTTTTGGCATGTCATCGAAAAGGATGTATGGCACCTGCTTGAACTGAATAACAATCTGTGTCGTCCGGCACGACATTCCTTTCCCGCTTCGCAGGTAAAACGGCACGCCCTGCCACCGCCAATTATCGCAATACAATTTCAGGGTCGCAAATGTCTCTGTGGAACTTCCCACAGGTACACCTTCCTCATCAAGATAGCCTTCATACTGCCCCCGCACTGTATCGGAAGCAAAATCACCACCGGTCATTTTGCGCACCCCGTGAAGAACTTTCACTTTTTCATCACGCACAAGTGCGGCGTCGTAACTTGCCGGTGGTTCCATCGCCGTGATCATCATCAGTTGCAGCAGGTGATTCTGAAACATGTCTCGAAGAATCCCTGACGTGTCGTAATATCCTGCCCGTCTACCTATCACCACCTCTTCCGCAACGGTGATCTGCACATGGTCGACGTAATTACGATTCCAGACTGGCTCGAAGATACTGTTTGCGAAACGCAACGCAAAGATATTTTGCACCGTTTCTTTTCCGAGATAATGGTCGATTCGATAGATTTGGTCCTCGCGAAAGGAACTGTGGATCGACTGATTCAGCGCTTGGGCAGTCGTCAGATCAGTGCCAAAAGGCTTCTCGATGATGACACGTCGAAAACCGTTGGAATCATTGGAAAGTCCCGCATCTCCCAAATTCTGGATCGCGGTTTCATACAACTGCGGCATAGTCGAGAGATAGTACACGCGACCACACTCAGCACATGGTGAACCTGATTCGTCCAATTCGATGGAATCTAAAAACTTCCCCAGAGAAATGAAGTCATCCGGAATCGTGATATCGCCACGTTGGTAAAAAACATTTTCGCTGAAGGCAGCCCACTTTTCATTATCAAACGCGTCGGCTGCATACTGTGCCGTTGTTTCACGCAAAGAATCCCGCCACTGCTCGTGCTCAAACGCACTTCTGGAAACGCCGATGATCCGCGACCCCTCCGGCAGTCGCCCTTTGACAAACAGCTGAAAAAGTGCAGGGATCAATTTTCGACTGGTCAAATCCCCGGAAGCACCAAAGATTACGATTGAATCAGCCATCTTCCAAACCTTCAAAATATACGTGTGTAACCCGACGCTCGTTTCAACTCTCCAAGCTTACGTGAACAGCAGGTAACTCGGGAAGGGACGGTAAAACGCCGTACTGATGCCTTCGCTTCCCATCAAGCACTCACTTCGAGTAATGACAATGGATAATGAGTGAACTACTCTTTCCAGCGAATCTCCCCTTTACGCTGCCGCACTCGCCATTTCTTCATGTACTGTTCCCGTCTCGCCTTGCTGTCCTGTTCCGCGCGATAGTTAAAAGTCACGCCTGTGATTCGGCGGAGATTTTCGAATGCCAACACACGAACTGACATGTTTGATGAGTCAAGATTTTCCAGCAATTGCAAATCACTGCCACTTGCCAGTTGCTCATCGGTGTATCCCGTCAGCATCCTGAACAACTGCACTTCAGCGGCTGCATCCATTTTTTCTATTGCCTCTTGCACTTCTAACGCGGCCTCTGCATCACTATTAACCCTCGACAGCAACGCATCGTAATGTTGCGGCCAATATGCTCTTTGCGTTGGATCACTGAGCACACCAGCACCTCCAAAATAGACATCCGATTTGCCAAGACCCAGCAATGTTCTCGCAGCCAGATCAGCCACTTCTGAACGCCGGAACCCCAAGAGCTCCCGCAACCCGATTTCCAACGACGCCGCGTCATCAAGCAAGGCAAGCAAGTTTTCCCGTGCTGTCAACGCAAGAACGTCAGCATCCGAGACTGTCTTCGTTGCCCAATCAGGCAGAACATCGAGCGGCTTTAAGCTGGGCTCGCTCTCACCGACCTGAGTCCATTGATTGTTAGCTTCAATCACAATAGAAACTCCTCCTACGTCCACCGTTACGCTGCCGTTAATAGCGATCAAACGACGAACCGCTACCCGATTCTCGGGCAGCACTGGGTCAAGGCCCGGATCACGTGTGTGAGCCACTTCAACTGCCACAACGGTGTCTGGACCTGATAACCTCAGCGTGCACTCTTCATCACCCAATTGAATTTGAACAACAGGCTCAGCTTCCTCCGCAGGCTCAGATTCCTCCGGAGTTTCAGTTTCTTTCGCAGGTTCTGATTCCTCGGCAGATTCTGGATTAGGAGCCGAGACCAACATTTTTCCCGAAGTCAAGCGCACTGCCAGTCCGTCTGCTTTATCAGATAGCAACATGACCGAAGCCGCACCGACCAGCGTGATCTTTGCATCAGGAATTGCCAATTCGGCGTGGAAGCCTGGAGCAACAACCAGCGGCTGCTGCGCGGCGACTTCTGCATCTTTTTCTAAACGCTGCCACTGATCGCCAGTTTTGCCAGCGAGCAAGGTATTTTCGCTAATTACTTTCGCGAACGAAGGCGAGCGGCTGTCATTTACATCAGGCGATTCCTGCTTCATCTCTTCAGATGCTGGCTTACCGGCTTCAGGCGGTTGAGGCACAGGTGTGGGTGTAATTACAGGAGAGGGATCACTGCTTGCAGGTTCAATTGGCTTGGTCGAGGCTGTACTGTCACCCGCGTCATCATCCTGCTGCATCTCCGGTTTGCCCGCGTCAACATCACTACGATTTGCCGCGTCGTCATTAGAAGAACCGGGGGTTCCTGCCTCTGCGGCGGGCGTCTCAGTCGACTCTTTGTCACCCTCACTTCCGCCCAGATCAGAATCGTTCGAAACTCCCACATCAGCATCAGGAGCCTGACCTTCGCCCTCGGTTTGCTGTTCAGGATCCACTTCTTCAGCGTTTACTTCACCATCAACACCAGCACCTGAGTCCTGATTGTTCGATGAGCTGCCTTGCTGAGTGGCGTTATTACTATCTGCCGTCTTTCCTAAGTCAATCAATGGCTGGAAAATCTGCGACATCGCGTACAAGAGCACTGCAGTTAAACCGAGCGTGACCAACCATGGCATGATTCGGGAGGACCGAATCTGCCCACCGTAAACAGTGCTGTCTGACTGAGGATTAACGGGCAGAACACCAGCGATTGCTGGTTCCTTTCTGGCTGCCTGATCGTCTGCCAGCTCTCTCTGCCTTAGTCTTGCCGGCGCGTCCATGACACCAGAATCCCCAACACCGACCGGTCTCACCGGCTGCTGCGGGGGTGCGGGCGGCATCTCCGAAGACAAGTCCTGGTTCGACGGGGCATCAAAACTGTCGACAGGCTCAGGAATGGCGAGTGCAGAGAAACTGCCAGTCGTGCTTTCAGGACCTTTCTGTTCACCGGGGATCTGATAGATACGATCCCGAAGCACTACAGGTACACTTGCAGGATTCTCCAAGACCATGGTCAGGATCTGGTGGCATGCAGCTGCCTCAGCAAGGTGTGGATCCGAATCAAGACAAACACGCTCAACCTCAGCCACCTGCTCAACGGGCAGCGTACTATCCAAGTATTCACAAATAACATTCGCGTCCTCAACTGGCCCACGTGCCAGAGGCGAGGGGGCAGGCAAGTCAGGTTGAGTCAGCAGGCTCCGAATCCGCTGTACCATCTGCGTTGCAAAGCCGCTTTCTGCAAGCTTGCTCTTGAGTGCTTCCGCATCTTGGGCATCCAATGTGTTATCGAGATACGCCAGCAGAGTTCGCAGTGTCAGTCTCATCAGCCAGATCCAGGCAACGTGAAATCGTGAAAACGGCTTGCACAATGCCTTGCCGCCTTCTGGTTAGTGACACGACAGGCTTTCAACCGTACAAGAATTTTAAAAAAACAGGCAGAATTTAGTGAGTAAAGCTCGTATTCTGGCATGCGAAACCCTCAATCACTGCTTGGTCGCTACCATCCCGAACCGACCGAGAGAGTACGATGTTCAAGTTCACGCGTTTTTTCGTCTCTCGCTCCCCAGAGCCGACTTTGAACCTCCATTCGCACCAACCTGCACACCTAACCAGTAGACCAGCGATGCAAGCAGCCAAACCGAACTTGCTTTTCTCGACGTTCATTGCAGTGTGGATTCTTGGCTCCACCACGCATTTCTGCCCACCGGTGACCGGACAGCCACCTGCGGGCATCTCGTCCACGATTCCTCAAGAGCTGGATTCTCGTGGCATCCGCGGTTCATTGATCATCTCCGGCGGGGGCAAACCGGCACCAATGATCAAAGAACGCTTCCTCACATTGGCTGGCAACTCTGAAGCCAAGTTGGTCATCATCCCCACAGCCAGCTTGACCGCTGACGACGCAGACACAGACCCTGCCGCGCCATGGCAGGACGCAAATCTGTCCTCAATTACGGTCCTACACACACGGGATCGCAGTAAAGCAAATGACCCTGCATTCGTCTCTCCCCTGAAGTCTGCGTCAGGTGTCTGGCTCTCGGGCGGTAGTCAATCGCGGTTATCAGATGCATATGTCGGTACGCTCGTTGCAACAGAGCTGCATGCATTACTGGCACGCGGTGGCGTGATCGGGGGGACGTCGGCTGGTGCCGCGATCATGTCACGCGACATGATCGCCAGCGGCAAGAGCGACCCGAAGATGGGCACAGGATTTGGGTTTCTCCCGTACAGCATTATCGACCAACATTTTCTTGCCAGAAATCGACAAGCCAGATTGCTCAAAGCTGTCAAAGAACACCCAGGTCGATATGGGCTCGGGATTGATGAGGGAACAGCAGTGGAAGTAAGCGGAAGACGCATGCGAGTCCTCGGGAATTCCACCGTCACGGTAACACTTGGGCCCTCACCAAGCCGCGAAGCATTAACAACCGCCGTTCCTGCCGAGACAATCTTGGATCTTACCAGCCTGAGACGCGCCGCTTTCGCTCGATCTGGCCCACGGTTTCCTCCTCAAGAACCAGAACCCCCAATCGTTGCCAAGGGATCTCTGCTGATCATCGGTGGCGGTGGGGTCACCCAAAATATGGTCGACAGTTTTGTCGAGTCTGCTGGTGGCAAGAAAGCTCATCTCGTGATACTACCCACCGCTGTTGACGACGCAGCGGCGCGACAGAGTGGAATCCCATCATTTCTAAGAGGACAGAATGTTGAAAGCATCACCGTCCTGCCACAGCGTTGGCGGGAGGAAGTTAACAGCGTTGCATTCCAAGAAGCTCTCAAGAATGCAACTGGTATCTGGTTCGGTGGAGGACGCCAATGGCGATTCGTCGACGCCTACGCGAATACCAAAGCCGTGGACCTCTTCAACGCTGTGCTGGAACGTGGAGGAATCATTGCCGGAAGTTCAGCCGGAGCTTCGATTCAAGCAGAATACATGGTACGGGGAGACCCTTTGGGAAATCGGGTCGTCATGGCAGAAGGTTATGAACGTGGCCTTGGCTTCCTGAAGGGTGTGGCAATTGACCAACACCTGACGCAACGTAATCGCTTGAAGGACTTACGAACTGTCGTGAAACGTTTTCCACAACTGCTGGGAATTGGGCTTGATGAAAGCACAGGGATACTCGTCAGAAAGTCGAGAGCACAGGTGCTAGGAAAAAATGGGGTATTTTTTCTCGGCCCCGACTCAGACAGTGAGTCACGGCTCATAGAAGGACAGATTTACGATCTTGAGAAACGCCAGGTCATACAACCTGCAAAGGAGCCAGGCAGGTGATTACCATCACCATCTGAAAAGTCGAGCACGGCAAGTGGCCATACAAACGAACCAGCTCACCCTGCACAGTATTGGATAAACAGAAAAAACACTTGCATACCTTCTGAGCACAGATGAATCTTGGCCTTGGCATGAACACCTTTCTGGTTTGTTTGACTATCACTGGTTCTCTAGCGCTGGAGAGTGATCACAATCACCTGCTCCTCAAATTCCAACACCGACGTTCCGGCAGTGCTACAAGTAGCTGGTCGACTTGAGTCACAAGCCTCAGTCGAACTGCTTCGGACAGTACAGAAACTGATGAAGGCGGAAATACACGATATCATCATGGATTTCGACAAACTCGAAGCCGTTTCCAGCGAGGGACTGGCTGCTCTGGTTCAGTCGAAAAGCCGATTAAGAAAGAAAAGAAAAATGGTGCACTGCGCCTAGCGAACGTCCATGGGCCGGCACGTGAGGTCCTAGAGCTGGTGCACTTTGACCGCCTCTTCGAATTCCACGAAAATACTGAAGATGCAATCGAGCAGTTTACGTTAGATCTTAAAAAGGCCAAAGAGCAGCCGGATCGTGAACGGGAAGACAGCTGATCGACACTCGCAAAACACTGCTTCTGCAGACAGACTAGCGCGTGCATGAAATGTCTACCTGGGACGCCAACTA
>JAPOKD010000689.1 GCA_029977825.1 Planctomycetota bacterium
ACCCGAGATGATTTAATTGATGAGCAAGCATTCAAAGACCTCATGAAAGTAGATGACTGGAATGACGTGGTCATCATTGCCAAAGGACGAAACATTCGCCACTACCTCAATGGCCAACTGATCCTTGACTTCACCGATCATCCGGATCGAGCATTGACAGAGGGAATACTCGCGCTGCAATTGCACGCCGGCAAACCAATGTGGGCAGAATTCAAGAACGTTCGAATTCGCAATCTCGATTGATGAATCAGAGTCGTTGATGCATCAAAACCATTGAGCGCCGGCAGGACAGAGTACTTTGCGTAGTCTGCGGCCGGCTGCAAAACAGGTAGCGTTAAAACAGATTGCGACACTACGGTAGATAGCGACACAAGGTGCAAAAATGAGCCCAGCCCCCTCCACCGCTGATGAGCCACAGCGAGAGAAGCTACTGCCACAGGCATCGATTCGTTTTTTTCTGCTGACAATCGGTGGCAGCGGCATCATCATGTTCATTTTCCGCCTTGCCATAGTTGGTGAGGCGACTTGGGCAATTGTCATCGCACTGATGTTGTCTCTGGTTTTCGCAATGTTCGCGACCTACTTCGTACTCTTTTTGGTGGCAAGTGCACTAGCTACCTCAGCAAAACCGTTGCGTTCAAGCCTTACGCGGGGCTCCGAGTCACAGAACTCAAACCCAAAGGTCCATTCTTGATCACACGCACACAGTGGTACTGCAGTTGGGTGCTTTGCTTCGTGACTGCAGGAACTTTTCCAGCAAGTGGCGAATCACATAAGCTAGGTCGAGTACCAGTGATACCGAACGCTGCGGGCTTGACCGTAGATGTCTCAGTGGAAGCCGTAGGCGGACAAGGCTATCAACCGGTTTACCTTGATGTGCGTCCAGTAGGTCAACAATTCAATCGCGATCGTCGAATTGGCGTCACCATTTCACCACGAGCCGCGTATGGGAGTGCGGTCGCTTTCGATTATCAAACAGAATTATTCATACCGGAATCGGCCAGCAAGCATGAGCAAACAGTGCTGGTGCCATACTATGACCGATGGGATGATCTGACCGTCCATTTAACAGAAGAAGGTAAAAGCCTTCCCGGCGGTCGCCGCAGGTTCCATCCTGGGAATGCACTGCGTACGTGCGACGCCGGCCAAGTGGTCACAGTCGGTGTTCTGCTCCCACAAGATTCCAAAAGAAAAAAAGCTGCTTGGGAAAAATGCCCGGACGTGCGGGGGTTGATCACGATACTTGGTAATGGACCTCTTCCAGAAGGCAAGAAAAGAGGTGCAAGTATTCATAGATTAGATCATCAAGCCGCACTCGGTCTGCTTCATGAGGTACAGCCAGCGTTCGTGCAATTTCGACCTGTAAAGGAAGATCGTTTACCCACCCAATGGCTTGAGTATTCGCAACTCGACCTTCTTTTGATCCCCAGCCCGTTACTGAACCGGATCAGGGCAGAGCAGCCCGAGTCGTTTCAGGCGATATTTGACTGGATAGCGACTGGCGGCAACGTTTGGGTCTACGCCACCAACACGGAAGCCATGACTTGGATTCCGACTGACCAGATCACGACGCTACCTCCGACCCGCGTTCCAGATCCTGCAAAGGTGAAAAAACAGCTTTCGCTCGAGACGGGTAACGATACCTCTAAACTCACCAACTTGTACGACCACATGGTGGTCAAGGAGTCAACGTATTCTGGCAACCAGACATTCAAGAAACGAAGCGATGTATTCAGGGCACTTAACAGTACCAAACACCCGCTGGCTGTCATGGAAAAACCGGCATCCGTTGCAACTCGGGTCGGCTATACAACGTATGGCCTTGGAATGGTGATCACCATCGCTGATGACGACCCATTCCCTGGGTCGTTTCAATTCTGGCAGGCGCTGGTTGAGCAGAATTCTCTGGACCAACTAACTTTAAAAACGCGGGTCGGAGTGGACGTCACAGCTGGCAACGTCAATTACTGGAATTGGCTGATCCCTGCCGTTGGTCAACCACCGGTCAAGTCTTTTGTTTTCCTGAATGCATTCTTTGCCCTGCTGATTGGGCCGCTCAGCTACTTTTATTTCCGCCGAAAGCAACGACTCTACCTGCTTTATTTCTTTGCACCCCTCATGGCTTTACTCGCAACCATGGGACTATTCGTTTATGCACTCATTTCCGATGGCACTGAGACAATGGTCCGCGCGCATCAGCTGACCTGGTTGGACCACCAGAATGCGCAGATGATTCACCATGATCGTCAAACATATTTCCCAGTGATGGCCAATGAAGCGGGAATAAGCGTTCAATCAGACTTCACCTTCTTCCCAGTGCATCATTCTCCACCTGTTTTTTACAACCACGCCTATTACAGAGAACAATCCAACAACACGCTCGGTAGTATCGTATGTTCCGAAAATGAACAGTCCTTTCGGGGCCAGTTCTTCTCACCTCGGCGGCAGCGGCAATATATTTCGGTAGGTATCACGAAAAATGAACTGCCACAAGAAACGAGAGTTCTCAATTTCCGACCCGCAGATGCCGTAATATCCAGTGCTCTGCCCTTCAACATTGACCGACTTGTAATTCGCGACAAACAAGGGCAGTACTGGCTAACAGATAACCTCACCTCTGGCGGCAGCCAAAAAATGCAGCTCACAGATTTACGTGCTGTAAGTGATTCCTTACTCCCCTTCCAGCCATCACCGACCGCCATTCCAAATCTGCAACAAACCTACGGCCGTGGCTATTATGGTCAACGCACGGGTACGCAAGTAAATCTGCTGGAGCGGCGGTTTCGTGGGTGGATGGAAAAGGGCATGCCGACCGGATCTTTTTTGGCAATCACCCCGATTGATGCGGACCGAGTGGGCCTGCAGCAATACCGATTGGCGGACAGTGTCCATGTCATACTGGGACTGTTACCGTGAAGGCTCAAGTGAACCCAACGCCGTGGCACGGCCCGGTAATTGAACTGCGAGATCTGTGCAGGAATTTTGGCAGCACGCGCGCGGTCGACCACGTCTCATTTTCTGTACCGCGCGGAAGCGTTTTCGGCTATATCGGCCCCAATGGGGCAGGCAAGACGACAAGCATGCGGATTCTTTCAACCCTTGCTTTGCCCACGTCAGGCGAGGCCATGATTGAAGGGCTTTCTTCCGTCAACGATCCGGATCGAGTCCGTACAAGACTTGGCTTCATGCCTGACCAGTTTGGGACCTATCCCGATACGAATTGTGCTGAATACCTCGATTTTTTTGCCCGCTCCCATGGTTTGGTTGGACGAGAAAGGACCCGGCGTTTGCGGTGGGTCATGGACTTCACTGGATTGCGTTCCTTGGCCTTCAAGCCCATTCGTGGTCTCAGCAAAGGAATGCGACAAAGGCTATGCCTGGGGCGAGCCCTGATCCATGACCCAGCTGTTCTGATTCTTGATGAACCCGCAGCAGGGCTGGATCCACGGGCAAGGATCGATTTACGAAACATCATTCGCTCTTTGGCAGCCGAAAACAAGACGATCCTGATCAGTAGTCACATCCTTACAGAACTGGCAGAAATGTGCGATCGCGTTGGCATTCTGGAGCAGGGAAAACTGCTAGCAACAGGAACTGTTGACGAAATTCGAAACGGTCTCAGGCAGTCCCGCGAAATCATCATTCGAGTTGCTGATGATGCTGAAAAATCGCTTTCAATTCTGAAATCGATGGAAGAAGTGACGCTTAAATCGGTCAACGGACAACTAATTCAAATCGAAATTTCCAAGGGTGATCAAA
>JAPOKD010000195.1 GCA_029977825.1 Planctomycetota bacterium
CGATCTGGCAGACGATTTAAAGGAACTGATCGAAGCGGCGGACCTATTGGGAAACGTGACGCTTAGTGGCCAACCTGCCGGCTCATCCTCGGGATTCAACGCTGCTGCTTTGTCGCCCAATGCCGAAACCATTGCCACATCAGCCCCGGCCGATGATTCATCTGGCGATCCGGATGCCACACTTCCGATGGCAAATCGTGCCGCGAATGATCATGGGGCAGGCCTGCCTTACGACCTCGGCGACTACGTTTTACTGGAGGAAATTGGCCGTGGTGGAATGGGAGTGGTCTACCTGGCAAAGCAACACGATCTGGATCGTCAGGTTGCAATCAAGATGATACGAAGCGGGATACTTGCTGACGAAGGTGAGGTTCGTCGCTTTTACACAGAGGCACAGGCAGCAGCCAGGCTACGCCATCGAGGAATCGTCGGTGTCCATCAATTTGGTCGCCGCGCTGGTCATCATTTCTTTTCCATGGAATACATTCCCGGAACTGATCTTCAGAAAAAAATCAATTCCGGCTTACTCGATCCGAAAGAAGCAGCAAGATACGTGCGCGACGTTGCGCGGGCGATTCACCATGCTCACCACAAAGGCGTCCTGCATCGCGATCTCAAGCCAGCCAATGTGTTGATCGACGAAAATGATCAGGTCCATGTCACAGACTTCGGTTTGGCAAAGCACATGGATTCTGATAGCAGTGTCACAGGAAGCGGAGCGGCGATCGGCACACCACACTACATGGCGCCTGAACAGGCTGGCGGTCATAGTGATCGAGTCTGCACGGAGAGTGACGTATACGCCTTGGGGGCGATTCTGTTTGCATGCCTGACGGGAAGGCCCCCGATTGTTGCTGACACGGTAGTACAAACCCTTTTACAAGTTGTGCACCAACCAGCACCAGCGGTACGAACCCTTCGAGCCGGCGTCCACCTCGACCTCGAAACCATTGTTGCGAAGTGCCTGGAAAAAAATCCAAGCAAACGCTATGCATCGGCTGAAAAACTTGCCGATGAGCTGGATGCCTATCTTGAAGACCGTCCGATTGAGGCCCGACCAAGATCCCAAGTTCTGAAGGCATGGCATTGGTTTGAAGGTGTACCCGTTGTCGGCGCTCTCACGGGCCGCCGTGTCCTACACACGTCTTCGACGCACCGTCGCTTTCAGGCTGCCATGTTGCTTGGTCTGCTACTGATGCCTCTGCTGGCCGTCTCCATCCAAGTTGGCCTCCAACGCTGGCACGATGCAATGCCCAAATCCGTCGCAATCGCAGGGGGCATGCCGGAAGGGCGGTACCAGCATGTTGCAGAACTACTGCGATTCCAAATCCAACACGCCCAGCCCGAGGTCAAAGCTGAAACCAAGCCAACTCAAGGCTCTCAAGAGAATTTACAGTTACTGAACAACGATGAGGTGGACTTGGCCTTGATTCAGGCAGTCTCGATTCCTGCAGAGGAAGAATTGGCACACGTCGCACCCCTTTTCTACGAACCGATCTACGCACTGGCCCGCAAAGATTCGGGTATCGAAACAATACAGCAACTCAATGGAGTTCAAGTTTTTCTGGGACCGATCGAAACTGGCTCCAGAGCATCCATCGAATTGATGCTCAAGACACTGCCAAAATCCTTTGGCAATATAAAAAAGTTGTCGGGAACGTGGGATCAATTGTTTTCCGAGAGCCCCCCTCAAGCCGCTCTTCTTTGCTTGGGACAAGACAGCCCCATCCTTGAAGACCTCCGAAAAGATGGTCGGTGGCGCTTGCTGGAGATTAATCCTGATAAAGTCGTTCATGCATTTGATCGATTCCCCCTCAAGGATGACATCACCGATTCATCCAACCCAGCTACGATTCAGACGCTCGCCACAACAGCCATTCTGATGGCCAAACAAGACACGTCAGACGCACTGATCACATCAATCCTCGATGCATGGTACACAATCGACAGTCCGAAAAATCGGATTCCATTGAATGAAGCGAGTCAATGGACCGAGCTTCGCCTGCACCCTGCTGCTGAGAGATATTTCAGTGAGCACTCAGATCAGCCAGACAATCGAAATTAATAACGATGACCAAAGGTTTCACTCAATGAACCGGCATCTATCTAGAGAATGGCAAGTGGATTACGCTTGGATTCCAGCGTGCCTCGTGTGACTCCCACCCGGTTTGCAGCCCGCAGTTCTTTCCAGACCTGCTGACCTGTAATCTGTCGCCTCAGCAACTGGTCATACAGGCTCACAATCTGCCGGACCTGATCAGGATCCTCCTCCAATAATTCAATGCGATACCAGCGTACACCGCGTTGCAGCAAGTCACTGACAAGCTCGGCGCCACTTTGAGGAGTCGCGTTGTAAAGAGTATTGCGACAGGCCACATCCGCCTGCAGCGTGTGCTCAGCTCCAACCCGATCCCGCAAGGCCACCAGATGATTATCGCAAGGCCGCCCGCAATTGGTTTTGTTCGTCCCCGGGGACAAAACACTGCAATACACACAATGCTCCATATGAAACATTGGCATGTGTTGGTGGATTACGGTTTCAATCCACGCTGAAGGAACAGAGTCGATCAACCCGACAAGTTGATCACGATTGAGATCATACGATGCTGTCACACGTGACGCACCCAAACTGCGAATCCATTCCGCTGATCGATGATTTGAAATATTCAAAGAGAAATCAGCAATGGTCTCAATCCTGCATGCATGAAAATGCTGTAACGCAGCAAGATTTCTGGCCAGAACAAGGTCTGGTGCATGCCGTTCAAGTACCCGCAACAGCCCCATTTCACCTGGTTTCTGAATCCGGACTGACGCTAATCCAATGGGAACATCGTTGCTACGACAAATCGAAACTGCCTCTTTGTACTGCCGAATATCATGAAAGTCCGCGTAGACCAAGTCGACACCCAAATCGCATACTGCTCTCACCTGCCCGAGGTCGCGACAGAGAACAGCCGACTTGAAATCGTCAATGGCTGCTTCATCGGTGTTGTGTCCAGATTCAAGAATCGGCGCCAACAATTCACGCCCACGTGCCGGAACGACTTCGCGATGGGGTGCAGCCTGGACCAGCAAGTTCAACTTTTCAACGGCCTCACGACGCATTTGATTCAGCATGGCCATTGGGACCATTGGCTTCCCCTCAATGGTCGCCTTCAATTCACCCAGCTCAAAATTCGTGCCTCCCAGACGACCTAATTTTTCCCGCAGCAAAGACATTTCAATCGGGCGATTTCTGGCTTCATCAAGGGGCACGTCCCCCATCAGCTCAACGCTCAATCCGTTCGGCAGAAAGGCGGTCAGTGCCAGAGGTTTTCCGACAATCGCCAACACCTCCATCCGCAGTGGCTGCCGCCTTACAGGGTCATCCGATGCGAATGTTTTTCGCAAACGCCGATTCAGTCGCGGATCATCATTCTTGAAGACACGGTCGCCTGGTTGAACTACCTGCCAGTCAATTTCGCCCCATCCAAATCCAAGCCACGCAACATCGGACTCCCTCACCTCTGTTGTTTTGTCACCCGTGGAATTATGCAATGAGTAGATTCGCCCTCCCTGTTGCAAATCTTCTCCATCGATCGTTTTGCATCCAATCGAAATGCCATCCCCAAGTGCTACGGGAGCAGCCAAGCGAACCTGCACTCGTTGACCATCGATACTTCGAACTCGCCCCAGTTCGATTCCACGCTTTGAGGAATGAAGTCCGGGTACAAGCCGTTTATGGTCATTACCCTCCAACCATCCAGAAGAAAAACCGCGTGAAAACGACAGTTCCATTTCCCGCTTCGCTTCTGCCGATACTTCCACCTTCTGGTGATTGCACGCCTGATCCAGCGCTTTACGGTAATGGCCGGTAATATTTGCGACGTATTCGGGTGTCTTCAAACGTCCTTCTATTTTCAGCGACTGCACGCCCGCTTCAACAAGATCGTTGATAGCAGCATAGCCTGCCAAATCCTGCGGACTCAATAAGTAACGCATATCATCGAGATCACGCTCTTCACCATCACAAATCAAATCATAGGGCAAGCGACAGGCCTGAGCACATTGCCCACGATTTGCGCTACGTCCGCCCAGCGACTCACTGGTCAAACACTGGCCTGAATAGGCGACACACAGTGCTCCGTGAATAAACACCTCGAGTGGCAAATCCGTTGATGAAGCTATCAGCTTTATCTCGGAAACGGACAATTCCCGTGCCAACACCACACGTGCCAGTCCCAGTTTTTTAGCAACATTGATCGTCTCTGCACTGGTCAAACTCATTTGTGTGGAAGCATGAATTTCCAGATCAGGGCAAATCGCCCTGACTAATCGAGCGACCCCAAAATCCTGAACCAGTACCGCATCGATCCCTGCTAATGTGATTTCCTGAACCACATCAACAAGTGGTTCCATCTCATCGGGGAAGACCAAGGTATTCATCGTGACGTAGCCCCGCACGCCACGTGACCGCAATAAGCTTCCAATGACCGTCAGATCGCTCAGTCCGAAATTCCTCGCCCGATGGCGTGCATTAAAGCCACAATCCAAACCGAAGTAGATTGCATCAGCGCCATTTTCGATTGCGGCATGCGCACATTCCAGGTCGCCTGCGGGCGACAACAATTCAACGCCTGTATTTTTCTTTAACTGGTGCTCACTCATCCCTGCAGTATGACAAGCCAACTACAGAAGCGGAATGAGCAATTTTCAACTGATTGAATTCAAAGAAAAAGCCACGCCAGAAGGCGTGGCATGGTTGAATATCCCATTTTCAGAGGTGAAACCACAAACGGAGTGGTGAAATCAGGACCCCAACTCCACATCAATATTGGCCTCATCGGCAGCGTCCCTGAGCTTGGACAATGCTCTGGCTTCCAACTGCCGAATACGCTCCTTGGTCACCCCCAGTTCCTCGCCAACCTGCTTCAAGGTTAGTGGCTCTTTACCGCGGCCCAGACCAAAACGGGCAGTAATGATTTTCTGCTCGCGCTCATCCAGACGATTAAGAATCTTCGACAACTCACGCTGTCGGGATCTTTGAACCGTTTCTTCGATATAGGGATCAAGGCGTTCATCTTGACGAGCCACAAACAACTCTTCCGTTGTCGTTCTGAAGCGGTCGCGATGCTTGAATTCAGTCGGAATGGTCCGAGCGAAGTTCTTCATGATCGCCCAGGAAGCGTAAGTACTGAATTTGTTCCCGCGGGAATAATCGAACTTTTCCACTGCACGGATCAGCGACATATTGCCATCACTGACCAGTGAGAAAAAGTCATCCGTACTGGCAACATGGCGTTTCGCAATCGAAACCACCAAGCGAAGGTTACTCTGCACGATACGATTTTTCACCAAAACTGCTGCCTCATAGAGGTCATCAATCCGATCCATGATCGCAGTCTTACTACCCTCTGTATGGCTAAGACTTTCTCGAAGTCGGCTGGCAGAATGCTTCAGGTAGTTCATCTTCCTGAACAGGTGATACTCCTGCTCTCGCGTCAGCAGGGCAACGTCATAAAGAGCGGCTAGATAGCTGGGCAACCCGGAAGGCACCCGGACTTTACGGGGGGCGGTCGCTGGCTGGGGTACCGGACCAAGATACTCTGCTTCACGCTCAGTCGACTCGAAGTCTTCGTTATAGATGTAATCGAGCGGCAGTTCGCCAATCTGCTCCAGCCGCATGTCCAACAGAATTCTCTGAATGCTGGTACGCGTCCGTTTGAAACGCTTGCACAGTTGAGCAACGGTGGAGCCGTGTGTGTAAAGTTTGAAAATTGAACGCTTGTCATCACCGGTCAATGCCCCACGGTGATTTGGAAAGATTGCCAGGGATTGATGATCGGCGTCAAAATTCTTGAGTGTGTAGCGAATGGTCTCAGGACTTCGTCTCATCTGCTCGGAAAGTTGCCGAGTGACCTCCGAAAGACTGGCTCCACCTTCAACCAATTGTCGAGCACGCTCGATCATTTCTGACTTCTCATCCTCGCTGAGTTGACTGAAACGTTCGCCTCGCTTTATTTTGCCACGGTTCTTGGCGACAAACTGATCGACACTGCTTTGCAGGAAGCCAACCCGTTTCCGTCCCCCAAACAACAAGCGACGGCTTACAAGCCCCGCATCACGCCAACGACTGATCGTCTTGGTGGATACTTTGAACTTCTTGCTAAGTTCATCCACGGTGTGCACCGGCTCTCTGACCTCACTGACGGAGATATCAGCCGAATCGCTCAAGTCTTCGATGAGGAGTCGTAAATCATGCTTGAGATCGGCCGATGCGATGCTGTGTCGGGTGGGCTCCTCTGGCCGATAGTTCGTGATCCGGAAACAGCAATAGTCGAATGCATAGGAGCGATCGGGCTCAACTTCGCCGTACAGTTTTTCCGTCAAGGCGGCCTGCTCAACCTTCTTCATTTTTGGTGCAAAACGAGTCAGTTGATCCCGTAATTCTTTGACTTTTTCATCTCGATAATCTTCGTGCATCTCCGTCTCTCCCAACGCTTGCTTCCGGTCGATCTCTCTTTCCCTGCGACCCCGGCGGATCGCTCAACCATCTGCCAATGTTGCCCGGGGATCACCCAATCCTTAGGGCGATGTCCATGGGTACCTTCAATTTGTAATTGCCGGACCGAAATCTGTTGATCGCCGTCACGCAAAACAATTCCAAACTTTCAGTTGGGCGGCAGCTCCTTGCCGACGCCCTCTTCGATGATACGCGTAAATCAGACTCCGCATGCCACCAATAAGACCGATTGATTTTCAAAAAAGTTCACTGATTTGTTGAATTCAGCACGAATGGACCACACATTCTGTTTCCCATTCGTGATTTCATTCTCAATCTTGGTATTACAAACTCTGGCAGAAAACCAACTGACCAACGAATCAGTGTAGGAAATATTGGGCCAAACTGACGATCCAACAGCAAGAATCACATCCAAAAATACGGTAAACCGTTGGAGGATCGGGAGTTAAAGCTATTTCCTAAAACACGGATGGCTTAGCCATGGCGGTGAAATGTCCACCCCGTTTGTAACTTTTTCCGACGCTTTGCATTATCCCGCGTCTTATTTTGCGACACGGCCGTTGATCGGTACCGACTTTGCCGATTTGGCAGACACAATTGGCAAGCCACGAACCGTGAGCTTTTAGTCGTGATTTTCTAGCCAGATTCCCCTGAATCAGCGCCGGCAACGGGTCGATCAAAAGAATGGGGCGGTAGACCCATATTTTTTGTTGGAAATCGCTGATCGAACCTTGGTCACCTCAAATGCAGCAACACAATCCCTCACTCGCACTGGATCGACGGAAGTTCCTGATCGCGGCGTCCGCCGCGTTAGGGGCCGCGCCGAGTCTGAGCCGAGCGGCGGATTCGCAAGGCATCCTGCTGGGCACAGGCACGCAGAGGCTGTACCGCATCCGGATGGAAGTTGAAATGAAGGGGAACGTCAATCTTCCCCACAATCCATTGATCTCACGTGAAAAGACGCTGAAACTGCCAATCGACAGTCAAGCGTCCTTTGAATACGAAGAACGACTTCATCTTCCAGCGATCACAGGCATTTCAAAACTTGCTGACCCTGCCTCCGTGAAGCAAATGCCGTCAGCCAGGTGCATCGCAGCCGAACGTTACTACCATCGCGCCAAAGCAGAAAGCACTCTTAACAAGAAGCAACATTCAGTTGAGCTTAGAGACTCAGTACGTGACACCGTGGTCCGACACGAGACACGCCCCGAGCAGATATATGGGTACGAAGATTTTTTCGAGCGTGATGAGCTTGAACTGTTACATGCTCCCGTATCCAGTCTGGCAATCGATCAATTGCTGCCGCAGGAGCGAATTCATGTCGGCTCGAAATACACGATCTCCGCTGATTCAATGGCCTCAGTGCTGAATCTTACTGCTGTCATGGCTAGTAAAGTGGAAGCCGAAGTCGTAGCGGTCAACGACAAAGAGGTGAGAATACAATTGCGAGGTGAGGTAGATGGGGCCATCGATGGCGTCCCTACGATTATCCGCAGCATTGGCAAGCTAACGTTCGATCGGAAGGTCAGAAGTTGCACATGGCTGGCGATGGCACTTCATGAAACTCGTGAGATTGGTCGGGCGGAACCGGGGTTTGACGTGGCAGCAACGATTAAAATGCTGCGGCAACCATTGGAAGAAACGATCGCTTTGCCAAGTGCGGCCAGAACAATCGACTTAAGCAAGCCGGCTGATGCAAATCTGCAGTTTGTTTCGCTCAAGAGTGAATCAGTCGGTCTCCGTGTGCTGATGGATCGCCGGTGGCGGATGATGAAAGACCAGCCCGAGTCTGCGATGATGAGGATGGTCGAGAACGACCGTAGTATTGGCCAGTGTGACATTCAAGCCGTGCCAACACCGGCCAAGGATGAACCATGGTCGCTGACGGCTTTTGAATCGAGCATCCCGATTCTGCTCGGCAAACAGTTTATGGAAATGGTCGAGTCAGACGAACAAACCACTGCTACGGGAACTCGCGTTCTACGAGTCGTAGCTAATGGCTCAGCAGAGGGGGTTCCGATAAGATGGGTATTGATGCATTTATCGGATGAACTTGGTAACCAGATTGTCGCCAC
>JAPOKD010000031.1 GCA_029977825.1 Planctomycetota bacterium
GACGATCTGGGGAAGAAGGTGAAATCGGTGACGGTAAGATCTTTGTCTTGCCGATGGATGATTGCGTTCGAATCCGAACCGGAGAACGAGGTAACGAGGCGATCTAGCAGTATTCACATGCCTTGTTTTGCTTGTCAGATGTTGCCAGGCAATGCTTCTCAGTGGTTGCTTTAAAAACACTTCGAGCCATAGTGGAACTGAAAAGCCTGGATGAGGACGCTATGGGGTGCAGAGAGTCGGTGATAGCGTGTGATGAAACAATTTTTGCAGGAAAGGTGATCGCAAATGTCCGGTATTGAACTTCCGCTGCGGGGGCGGCGGGTCTTGATTCTTGTAGGAGATATTTATGAGGATCTGGAACTATGGTATCCCAAGCTTCGCTTGCTGGAGGCTGGGGCGGAAGTCAGTGTTGCAGGCCCTGAAGCGTCCGTGATTTACAGTGGTAAGCACGGCTACCCCTGCCAGAGTGATGTCGCCATCGACGATGTTGATGCAGCAGATTTTGACTTGCTGGTAGTACCGGGGGGATTCATGCCGGACAAGCTGCGCCGTGACCAGGTGGTGCTTGATCTGGTGAAGGCCTTTGATACCGCTGGAAAGCCTATCGGAGCGATTTGCCACGGAGGTTGGATACCGATTTCTGCAGGTGTTTATCGAGGTGTTCGGGTTACCGGGTCACCGGGTATTAAAGATGATCTGGAGAATGCCGGCGCGATCTACTTAGACGAAGCCGTGGTCGTTGACGGGAATCACGTTACAAGTCGCCGCCCTGACGATCTGCCCGACTTTTGCCGTGAGTTGATCAAGCTTGTTTAAGTATGATCTCAACTGGAAGACTTTGCGATTTTCAGCGATTTCCCATGAAAAAAGGACGAGGCGTTGTAAGCCTCGTCCTCTCTGGAGCCCGCGATCTGTTTCCTCGGCCAAAATGACGAGGTCAGCTTTTTGTTAACGGTTGAATGACGACCAAGGGGTGCGAGCATGGACCTGAACTGGCTGCAGTTCTGTTGTGTTCAGTTCCTGGGGTTGCACTTGTGTTGCATGGGGCCTCAGCCATGGTGGAAGGGATGCACCGTTGCTAGCGACGCTGATCTTCGCCTTCTGGCTGTTGGTCTCCGCTTTGGCACACCCGGCATCACAGGCACCATCACAGCCAGCATCGCAACATCCCGATGTGTTGGGCGTCCATGAGTACTTGCATTCAGGGCATGTGTACTTTTTCTTTTTAATGACGCGAATGCATCGTGTTTTTGCCCCATTGTTGACGCAGTTGTTGCAGCCACGCCCATCACAGGAGTCACATGATGCACATGACTTTTTCCGTTGCCACGGAAAGACAACGCGTGGGATACAGATCGTCTTTGTCTCGACTTCAAAACACGATTTTTCGACGTCTACCATCTTGGCCTCAAGTGAGCAGTCACAACTGGGGCATGACTTACAGGGGCAACAGATGTTGATTTCCGCGTTCGCTTTTTCGGCTTGGATCGCGCACGTTGCGATCATAGCAAGCGCGAGAATCAGACTGTAGATGCGGGAACGATTCATGGTTTGGCCTCTCGTATTGATTTGACTCTGTCCGAATCACTTCTTTCGGACGTGATAATGTTTCGAAATAAATTCTCTGGTTGTTGTCAGACTTAGAAGTCCACCATCCAGCGAACACCATAAATGTCGTAGTCACCAAAGACATCGTTTGTTCCACCAACTTCACGGTCGTTGATCTGGCCGTTGATGTAGTTGAATTGCATGCGGGCATTGGGATTCCAGTACCAGTTCAGTCCGAATGTGAACGATTCACCCGCACCCCCAAGGACATCGCCATCGCTGTAATCCGCATTCGAATAACGGGCAGCAATTTGCCATGCACCCCAGCCAGCCTCTCGGCACCCGTCACAGCGGTTTACCATCCAGAAATTCTGGAATGGAATGATTCGGCCGAGTGTGCCGGACTTGCGGTCCCAAGGCATGTGCTCACCCGTCAGGAAATAGCTGACGTAGAAGTAACCACCATTGAAGTTAACGTTCTCACTACCCAAGTCACGATTCACCCAGACACTTTGGTATTCACCAACGAATTGGACAGGACCAACGTTGACCACGGTTTCCAAGCCGAGAAGATCGTAATAGTCCGAGTCCTGGATTTGCCCAGTGTCGATCCAACGGTTTGATGATCGGGCCTCGGGGCGGGTTCGGAATCTTGACTCATTGGTCGGATTTTGAGCGGTATCCGCGTGGGCACCCGAAACGGCAAAGTGCATGTATCCACGACCTCCACTGACCTCGTCGTACCACAGAGTGCTTGCGAGCCTTCCGGCTACTTCCAGTTGAAGATGGTCCCCAACGTAGTTTCCAAGACCCTGGACATTCTGTTGGTTCCATACCCCATAACGCCAGTTCCAACGCAGGTTTTCAGAATAACCGTAAGAGGCCAAGCCAAGACGGCGAGCATCCTGATTGTTTGCTTCAATTACAAAGGGTCGCTCGAGGAACACATTGTAGCGGGAGCTATTCAGATGGTCTAAACCGTAAGGTCTTTTCTGATTACCCAATAGCAGCGTCTGCAGGACAGGTAGGTCTGTCCAACCGAGGTAAGCGTCCCGGAATTCAGACTTGTTGCCAGCCGCAAATTCCATTTCGATTTTGTAATTCATGTTGTCACGAATCGTGCCTTTGACACCAAATCGCAGACGTCGGAACCCAAGCCTGTTTTGAGGATCGATTGCTACGTCATCTTTGCTGTTGAGCAAGGGGACATCTCCACCTGTCGGGTCAAATCCCCAGCCATCAACATGAACACGTCCGCTCACTTTCATGGTGGATTTGCTGGAGCCACTATGGACGATGCTCTTGTCTCCCGCTTCCTCGGCAACCTCTTCCAGTTCCGCTTCCAAAGCTGCAAGGCGATCTTGCATCGCCAGGAATTGATCCTCAATGGCGACGTCGGCTTCAAGTGCGGCCTCTGTCCCCTCATCCCAGATCGGTGCGTTATGTTTGACAGGGAGGATAGGGTTCAACTGGAGTGTGGATGCCTCCAGACCCAAAGCCTGGCTAAGCGCGGACGGCTCACTCGCGGTAGCAGTAGGCGACACGCCCAAGATCGCAGGCCCTGCCAAGGCTGCTGCTGCTGCTGCGCAGCGGATTCCATTCAAAACGCACTTCATGCGAAATCATCCTTGATTATTGCGGATCGTAAATACAAAACACGATTCACGCGTTGGCCGTCCATCCTTCGGACTGGCCAGTGCAAATATCCTTCGGGGTGCACCTTCGACGCACCATTGTTAATCGACGTTTCAACATAAAAATTTCTTTACCCCCAAACTCCAATTCGCAAATCTTCACAAACGAGGTGTACTTACTCTGATAATCGCTACGGGTGGTGGTGTTATCATTCTTGAAGCCGCGCATGTTTCTGTAATCGTTATCGCTTGACACCCACCGACCGTCATTAAATGCGGACATTGTGTTGTCTCTTTTGTTTCTGCTTCAGAGAGACGTCACGGTGAAATGCTGCTAAATCATGACCGGTCCGTAAAAAGGGGGATAAGCAGAGAAAGCCATCAGAATTACCTCGCCAGCAGATGGAATTTACAGTAAGCAAGAGAACTGCCCGATTTTGGTGGGGCAGTTCTGCGCAACCTGAAGCGACGCAAGACAAGCCCGAGCGGTGCATAGAAACCCAGAGCGACGCAGAGCAAACCGGGGCAAACCGAGGCAATGCAGACCAACCCAAGAGAAGGTTGGGCGGCAGTTCTGCCTTGCTTGGGGACGCAGCAGCAATGGCGGTCGATAGTTGCTCTTCGCAGGAAAAGTGGAAGCTCATCCAGAATGCCAATCATGGATGGCATCGAGCGTTATGTGCGGTTGTTTTCCGTCTCAATCAGCGAGGGTGATCAATCTTTGCGTGCTTTTCGTTTTGCTGCCAAAAGACGCTCTGTGTAAGATGGGCCTTCGGGATCAGGAGCCATGTTCGTGCTTTCCCCTGTGGGTTTCGCCGCGTCTTTTGCGTCCGCCGTCCAGTCACTGTTATTGGTGTCATCCAATGTCTGAGTCGGTTCGAAACGTACACTGGTTCGACGTCGCTGCAGTTCTTCATCTAGAAGATCTTTGTTCTTCTTCAGTGCATCAAGTCGCGCCGTGGTTGTGGACTCTTTTTGCTCCGACTTTCCACGTATCTTTTTCAAAGCAACACCGACCCAATCGAAGTTGATCGCGACTCGACGTACGAATATGTCGCCGAGGAAAATGCAACAGCCTGCCAGTACAAACCAGGGCCATGCATCGCGTATGCTTCTAGCAAGCGCCAGACCCCCGCGAAAAGCATTACGATTTTCAACGCTGTCATCCGATGAGGCCCCCAGTGGAGCAGTCACTTCTCCTACCTCTCCACCAGCTGGCTTGACGGAGGCAAGCTCGGTAATCAACGCCTGATTCGTTTCCCGGATTCGGTACTCCTCGCTGTACGGGATTGTGACACCTGTTGATAACGGAGCTGTTTTGGCATCAGGGATCACATTTACGAAATAACTTCCAGTTTTATCGGCTGGAAAGCTTCCGATATATCTACCTGGAGCCGTCTGCCGCATTCGCAAAGGTACAGGCTTCAGATCTGGATCGAGTACCGAAGCACTCATGTTCAGGAAGTTGAGGAATGAGTCCTCTTTGCTCAGCGCATTGACAACGACTTGGACCTCTCCGTCGCGAATCTGTGTAGCAAGGGTGTACTTGCCAGTGTCGCCCGTCGGGCGCATCAGCCATCGAACAAGCTGGCTGTAGAAAGCTTCGTAGCCTGCCCACTCTGTCCAGTTTGATGCCCAGCGTGCCCCAGCATCTGTCGTCAAGACGGCTGTGCGACCAAGCCCATAGGTCCAGACTGCGAGGATCGTAGCGTTCTCTGGAGAGTCAGGCTTGGGTGATTGAATCAGGACTTGGGCCAGCGGGCTGTCTTTGACTTGCGTTAAAACAAAGCCGCTCGTGCTCGGAAGAACGCGGTCAATTCCATCCAGCATGGCGTGTGGAAAGATAACCTCAGGCGTTGTGCCTCCGTCTGGCTCGTAAACAAGAGGACGGGAAACACGTCGTGCTTCCCGTTGGAAAATGCGTGGGAGAGCTTTGCCGTTGGATGCCTCGTAATACTTTCCGCCAGTCTTCGTTGCAATGTCCAATAAGCGTTGGCTACCCACGCGACCATGTGATGCGACGGCAACGGTACTGATAGTGATATTGTTTGAGATAAACGCGTTGATGGTCGTGCTGCTAGGTGGGGAGGGATCACCGTCACTGACAATCAGGCAGTGTTTGACCGAGGCGGGTGTCCGAGCCAGACCGGCCACTGCCATCTTCATGGCAGGGTCAAATTGAGGCATGTCTCCCGGTGTCATCCGGCCGATGGCTGCCAGCATTGCTTTGCGGTACTTGCCTGCTTCCAGCATGCCCTGCCGTCCACCCCAGAGCCACGCGTCGCCACCTCGCGTCCAGTGAAGAACGCCTCCGTAATCACTGGGACCCAGTTGCTCAATTGCGGCTTTGGCAATGATTTTCTGCCAGTAATTGCCTTCTGCCATTTCACTTGCATGCATGATGAGAGCCAGGGCACCCACTGCCTGAATTTTCGAATTCTTGATTTTGAAGTCGACGGGCATCGCTTTTTCCAGCTCGGTTCCAGTCCAGCCACCCGCTCCAAAACCTTCGGGGCCACCAAGCATCAATAGCCCAGCCCCCAGTTGACGGGTGTTGCTGACCAGCATGTCAATTTGAGCATCGGAAAAAGACGTGATCTGGTCAGAACTGTCACCTGCGACGCGAGGGACACCTGCGAGAATCACGGCGTCATAGGGTTGCAACTCGGCGATGCTGCCGAACAGAGAGTCGCTTTGCATGATGTCGACTTCGATATTGTTCTTGCGAAGCACGTCTGTCAGCAAGTCAAAGTCACCTGCCCGTTTTGCATCTTGGATCAGCAGCACGCGCCCCTGCCCACGTACGTAGGTATAAGCAGTCGCTTTGTTGTTTTGTGTGAGGCCATCTCCCTCAACAGAATCAGGCACGAACTCAGCGTTGTAGATGTAGGCATCTGGTTGATCAATTTCGTGTTGCAGAGGAAATACATTCTTGCCCGCTTTCAGCGTGATATCTTCCTCAAGCAATAGCTGGACATCACCATTGACTTTTTGGGTGACCCGCAATTTGCCAGTCGCTGGTTTCTCCGCGTCAGAATTAGCGTAGTTGTTGACGACCACGCGGGCCTCGAATGGTTGCCCTTTGCGAATGTTGTTGGGAATGTCAATCTTTTCGACGAGGACTTCGTTTTCGGAACTCAGCATGACGGGGACGACATCAATCCCAATCCCCGACCCGGCAATGCGGGCAGCGAGTTTCTTTGCCTGGCCAAGATTTTCATTTCCATCTGTGACAATTACAATTCGTCGAGCCGTATCTTCGGGCATTGATGCTTGAGCGAGATTCAACGCTGACTCAAGGTTGGTTGCATCAGCCCGTCCCCGCATGCTCTCAACGCGTCGCAGTTGTGGAATGTCGTCATCAAACGGGGGTATCTCAATCGATGCATCTCGGCCGAAGACAACGATCCCAGCGCGGTCTTCCCTTGCTCTTTCTCGGTGCTTCTTAACGTTGTCGATGACGTATTCGAGCATCTCTGTGCGTTGGGGCGGTGGGATGCTCTCCGATTGATCCAGAAGGTACATCACCGTCACACGATCACTGACCCAGACCATTTGCACACCCGCAATCGCAAACACGATTGCGGTCCAGACAATGGTGCGCAGGATCAACGCAAATGCGCGTCTACCTTTGCCCAAGGCACCTAGCGATTCATAGCCAATCCACCACAGGATTGGTAATGCCAGTAGAAGCCAGAGATAGCCAGCGTGATCAAAGCCCAATTTGGGAAGCATGTTTTCGAGCCTGATGAATAACTAATAATTAAACGGGTTTGGTGGCAATGCCGAGCGGTGGACTGTTTGTCCGCCGGTACGCGATTGCAGCGAATGAGGTTGCAGCGATTCCAATGCAACCAAACAGTAAAATGGCGAGAGTGAATTCCAGGACAGGTAAGGAAAAAGTATTCGTGTCACTCGCAGGTGCGATGATGGTGGCCACAACGCTGACAAGGTTGTTGGCAAAGTGAGCAAGGATCGCAGGGAAAAGTGATCCACTTTGCCATGTTAGCCAACCAAGGAAAAGTCCCAAAGGGACAACGGCGATGACGTGCACTGGGTCCATGTGGAAGGCTGCAAACACAATCGATGAAAACAGGATGCCAAGGACTGGTGGAAAAACCCGCGTCAGTCGACTTTGAACGTAGCCCCGAAATAACAGTTCCTCGCACAAAGCCGGGGTCAGTGCAACCATCAGGATCAGCTGGGCTGTAAACCCCGCTTGTCCCTGTTGCCGGAATATATCCGACATCTCCTTCAACGCAGCACTTTCGTTCAGGAAAAGTCCGATGATGATTCCCGATAAAATACCGATTAAAGGTGTGGCCAATGCTGCTGTAATCCAGGCCCACGCTGGCCAATTCCCTTTTACCAGTGCAAGTCGTTGTCGCATGGGTCGTGGGGACAGGTAAGCTGCGATCAAGCAAGGCGTGACCAGGGCAAGCTGGGGAGTCACAATGAGTAGAAGTAAGCCCACGGGGGATTGCGTGATTTCGCGAAGCATGTCTGGATTTGAAAACAGACTGCTGGAAAAACTACCATGCACATAAACGGCCGCTACGATTGTCATCACGAAGCTGGCGGCGATGAAGCATAGAAGAGAGACCCCGATAACTGCGAGGCTCGTCCACCAGCGTTCCGTTGGGATAGCTGGAGAAAATGGTGGATTGCATGATTGAGTGACGACGTCGGCCTGGCTGGCCAAGCTTGCAAGTAGTGGCTCCGGCTCGATGGACGAACCATCTTCCGTTTTTATGTGATCGGCTTTCCACGCATTGTCACTGTTCCGGGACGCTTGTGTGGAGAAATCGCTCTCAGGAAAATCCATGGCTACCGTGCATGATGCGTTTTGGATTGAAACACCATTACAGTGTAAGCATCCGGGCGACGATCGTCTCCCGATGATTTATGGGATTTGTCATCCGTTTTGTAGAGGAAATGGGGAAACCGACTAAATAAGCCCAGTATTCTGCTCCAGACCGAACATCACGTTCATGTTTTGAACTGCCGCACCACTGGCACCTTTGGCGAGGTTGTCGATGGCGCACACGAGGATCGCTCGAGAGCCAGCCGCTCGTGCCGTCATTTGGACATGGTTTGTCCCTGCCACATGCTTGGTTGAAGGCAGGTGGGATACGGGGTGAACGAACGCTGAGTGATTGAATTTCTCCTGCCAGCATTGCATGATTTCTTCAAGTTTGTCGGATGTCGGCCGGACATAGATTGTTGACAGAATGCCACGATCCATCGGGGTCAAATGAGGAGTGAACAGGCATTGGATGGATTTACCTGAAACTCGCTGGACGATGTCGTCAATCTCGGGCTGGTGGCGATGGCAGCCGACCGCGTAGGCACTGATCGCCTCGTTCGTTTCGCAGTACAGTGTCGCAACCTTTGCGCCACGTCCCGCGCCGCTGACACCACTCTTGCTGTCGATGATAATGTCGTCGGCTTCGATCAGCCCCGCTTCCAGAAGGGGTGCGAGAGGAAGGATGGCTGAAGTCGGGTAGCAGCCCGGATTGGCGACGATGTCTGCCGTGCGTATTTCATCTGCGAAAAATTCGGGCATCCCGTAAGCCGTTGAGCCCACTCGTTCCGGCCACGGATGTTGCACCTCATACCAATGTTGGTAGATGTCGACATCCGAAAGACGGAAGTCAGCACTGAAGTCGATCACACGGACTCCGTGCTGGACCAATTGCTGAACTGTTTCAGCAGATGCGCCGTGCGGCAGGCAGCACATCGCGATGTCACATTTCTCGGAAAACCGCTCTGCCGAGAACGTTTCGATCGTCACATCGCAACGTCCGGAAAGTGATGGATGAACTGTCGATAATGCTTCGCCAGCGTGCGCGCGACTGGTTGCTGTGACAACACTTGCGTTGCCATGACCTTGCAGCAATCGGGCGACTTCCAAAGCGGTGTAGCCTGTTGCACCGATGATTCCGACTCTAATGTTTTTCATGGTCTATCTGAGGATTTGTCAATTAAAGAATGTCCTGATCTGCTGATTCACGCTCTTCGCAACTCAGGTCATACATGTCTCGTATCAATTGTCTGTCACATTCACGCTGGTCCACTTTCCGCCTCGCAAACATTCGTTTTTGAGTATTGATCATGACATCTGCGGGTAGTAATGACGTTTGACCAAATAATCGGGCGTAGTTCACATAGCTGGGGACATTCGAGGTCACGAAGCCATACATCATGCTGCAAACACCGATTACTTTGCCTGTGAAAATGCTCGTGTTAATCGCCGTCTTGGAATAGTCACCCATGAAGCAGCCCAAAAATTGCATGTCCGTAGCAATCTTCGACGTGCCGTATTGAATGTTGATTTTTCCATACGTGTTCTTCAGGTCGCTGTTGCAAGTTCCAGCACCTAGATTAATCCAACTGCCAAGATAGCTGTGTCCCAGAAAACCATGATGCTGTTTGTTGGTGTAAGGTTCGATGATCGATGCTTCAACTTCCCCACCAATCTTGACTGTGTGACCCAGCGATACCCCATCCTTCAACGCGGCGTGCTCGATTACCCGCGTGCCTGCTCCAACGAAAACAGGGCCTGACAGATAGCAGAATGGCCCGACCTGAACATTCTTGTCCAGCAGAATCGGTCCCTCAGACGTGTCCACGACGGGGTAGTCTCCAATCTGAACATCACCCCGAGTGAAAACACCGTCCAGCTTCTCCTTGAAGTCCTCGTGCCTCAAACGCCAGTTCATCGAGGTTGGCATTTCTTTCTGATGATGCCGGATGACATCATGCGGCCATCGGAAGATATCAAGATCGAGTAACGCAGGCGTTAATTGCGATGCGAATTCAAGCAGATCCACGAATTCGTCAGTGGGGAGACGCCTCAGGTCTGGGGCTGAGATGAAAGCGACGACTACGGCAGTCGTCTCGGGATCGAGTGCAACTTTCGATGACTCCGATTTGGTCCACTCCTGCAAACGCAGGTCCAAGCCTGCAGTTGGGGCGATGCGCGCATTCACCAACAGGAGGCCTGAGTCTCGATCCAGGGGACCAGTGAATTCCTGAATCCCGTAGTCCAAGTCCTGAATTTGCCGGAGATGGGGCCGCACATGGCCATGCAGTGTGCCGGGGATGCGTTTCAGCCAGTCCAGCAGTCGGAAGCTTGCGCTGGTGACTGCGTAGGCTGGACGAGCCAGCGTGATTGGTCGCAGGTTGTCAACTTCCGCATCCTCGAAGCAGATGGTGCTGATTGTGTTCACTACGACTTGTGGCTCTGGAGGAACGTTTATGACGGTGGTGCAGTTTAGCGGCTTTCGGTCATCTGCTCTGCGCCTGTTCTGTCCGGAAGTCCGCGTGATTCTGTATTCACGCTGTCTAAGCTGAAAAACTGCCCAGAGGAGCACGTGGACTCTGATGCGATCTTGCGCGGAATCAATGAACTGGTGTTTTGTAGCGTCGTGGAGTGAGTAACTGGTGAAACCCGTCCCCGTTTACCGTTGGATCCTGCTCTTTGTGATCTGTTGTATTGCATCGTTGGATGAGCTGCGCGGTGATGACTTGGCTTCACGCTTTGACGCCCTTGTGCTGCAACTGGATGATCTACGTTTCCACCAACGCGTTTCGGCATCCGAGAAATTGTTGCGGGCGGGATTGGAACGATCGGGTGAGATTAACACGGAGGTCGAAAAAGCACTCGGGCGTGGAACCCAAAGTAAATCACTGGAGTTGCGTGCTGCTGCTCAGAGAGTGCTCAAAGAAATTGCATTCCGTTATCAGCAACAACAATTGGACTTGTTGGTGAATCTTCACGTTCCCGCGGAGGATATTAATCTTCCTGGTTGGCAGGATTTCGCAGAAACCGTAGGAACGGATCTGGTGTCGAGGCGTTTTTTTAAACAGTTAGTGCTGCGGCATGCCGAAGCACTTCACGCTGGCTATTCTCGAAATGCCAATGCTGAGAATATCGCTAAATCTTTTTACGACCCATGGAAACTTCCCTCCGAGAATGATCTCGACTGGGCTCTTCTGTTGTTCATGGAAATCAGGCGGGGGGACAATCGTGAGGCGACATGTAATTGGAGACTGATGACTGCTTTGAGTAACTCCGCCATGGGGCCAGATCCGGAAACTCACCCAGCCGTGTTCAAGCGTTTGATTGAAGCATGGCTTCGTCAGCAAAGCGATCCAGCGGCCCTTCGCGACTGTCTTTTGGTAACCATGCGTTACGGATGTTACTCCACTGCCCTCAGGCTATGTAAACGTGTCTGGACCAACCCGCAGGCCTCGCCAGCGACACAGGTCACGGCTTTGCTGGTGGGAAATGCGCTTGGCGCTATTGAGCTGCGAGCAGAAGCCGTGAAGCGGATGTCAGACTATCGAACGGCTAGTGTCTGGCAAACTTTGGGATCCAGGCCAACCCGAATTCGTACCCAGGTTGCTGATGTTGCTCGAGTGATATTGCTCGCCCAGAGTGGTTTGGATCCCCGCTCCGCCGGATTTCAGAACCTGATAGCAGATCGTTGGTTGATCTATCGTGACTGTAGTCTCGGTTTTTCTGATCAGAAAAGGCGTGAGGAGTCATGGCGGATGGCAGAACAACTGCTGGCTGTTGGAGCCGGGCAGCAAGTCGGCGAAAAACCTGACACCAAGCCATCCGTGTTGCATGCAAAGCCAGATTAGTTTGCAAGAAGAATTGAGTACAAAGGTCAAGCGTGTGGCTTTGTCGGCGATTCAGGCAAGGTGTTGGGTATTTTCAGAGGCCATAGGTGATAGGTTGGAAGTGAGGTAGCCAATGTCGTCACGTGAAGTTAATGTGTTTTCGTGAAGCTGTGCCGAGGAACGTACCTCCCCAATGATGGTTTATCCTGACGTTATGGAACCGTGATTTGGGCAACCGATCACAGCCTGTTTATCTGTGATCCATCTGGCTTTGGGGTTGCATTGCTCGTTTCCTTTTGATCGTAAATGTGATCCACCGTGAACGTTGAGAGAACCACGTTGTCCGCCGATCTTGCTGTGCAGGAGACCACTGCTGATGTTCCAGTGGTTGGCATCTATTTGGTTGGCGCTGGTGTTGTTGGTTCGGCGATTTTGCAGGCACATCTTGATGCGGGAGTCACCGTCTGGTTGGTTGATCAGGACCAGGATGCCATTGTCATCGCACTTCAACGAGTTCGTTTCGACGATGGCGATTGGGATGTTTCCAGCGTTCAGAAGTTCACGGATTCCATGTCAGCAATCCAGTTTCGTCGTCGCGAGCAACCGTTGTCCTGCAAGCAAACGCTTGTGATTGAGTCTATTGTTGAGAAGCTTGAGGTAAAGCAAGCATTCTTTGCCGAGGCTGAACAGGTTTTTGGTGATCAAGCACTGCTGTGTACAAACACCTCAACTTTTTCCGTGAGCCGTATTGCAGAGTCTTTGGAACGTCCGGAACGATTCAGCGGAATGCATTTTTTTATGCCAGTTGCTGAGCGACCCGCTGTGGAATTGATTGCGGGGAGGGAAACGCATGCAGCAACGACACAGGCTTGCATCAGTCATGTTCAACGTCTTGGGAAAGAACCCTTGGTGGTGGGAGATGGTCCCGCGTTTGTTGTGAATCGCCTGCTTTCACCGTATTTGAATGAAGCGATGTTACTACTTTGTCGGGGTGTCTCTGCAGCGCGAATAGAGAATGCAGCGTTGCGGTATGGAATGCCGATGTCACCATTGGAATTAATCGACTGGATTGGCATGTCCACTATGTTTGATGCAGGGCGGGCATTTTGGCAGGCATTTCCCCAGCGTTTGGATCCTGCTCCGCTGCTAGTTGCCATGATCAAAAGTAAACGGTTTGGGCGTGCCGCAGACGCTGGATTCTATGATTATGTTGAGGGTCGACGATCTGCAGAACTGGCAACACGTTCGGTTGAATTATGCCAGGAATATTGCAAAACCGAGTGGGCGTTAGAAGACGGACAGATCCGTGACTTGCTTGCGATTCCCATGTGGATCGAAGCTGCTTGCGCGTTCAAAGATGGAGTCGTTTCCGATCATCATTCATTCGACCTTGCGATGAGCGGAGGACTTGGTTACGAGCACCAGCGGTCGTGGCATGGCTATTTTGATTCGCTTGGGAGCGACCACGTTTTGCGGGCCGTCGACACATGGGCGGTACATGCACGTGCCATGCACGCGCCGTTGGCTCTACTTGAACTGCTGAGGACCCACAGTCCCACGCAGGCTCTGGTGGAGTATGCAGAAGTCTGAACACCCCACTACGGTGGTGGGGTGGCGGAAGGTCCATTTGCGTAACTGCGAGGCAGTTGATTGGCGTCAAGCCGTTTCGGGCCTATTGCTGGAGTCTTCTGGTGAATCCTTGTCATCAGTTGGTCCTGATTTGGCGGCGCTAGACTTGTCCCAGAAGGCCAGGAAGAAAAGAACAGCAACGCCGGCGGCAAGCCCCGCCGGCATCAGCCAGAACTGTTCTGCGCCGGCTTCCCAACCAGCCTTTGTGGATGGATCTAGTTCGATACGGTCACCCCACCAGCCCAATACGTAGTTTCCGACCAGCATGCCCGCACCATAGGTCAGTAGTCCCAACAATGCCTGGGCACTGGTTCGCATCTCTCTTGGTGCCACCCTATCAGTGTAAAGTTGTCCGGTGACGAAGAAGAAGTCGTAGCAGATGCCGTGGAGAACAATTCCCAACACAATCACGCCACCCACTGATGGCATCAAGCCAAACAGGGCGTAGCGAAGTGCCCATGCCATCATTCCGACCAACAACATTCGTTTAACACCAAGTTTTGACAGGAAGAATGGAACCAGTGCCATGAAGAAAATCTCACTCACTTGCCCCAGTGCCATAACTCCTGCTGTTTGGTCTCCAAAATGCATTTTGCCGGCGAATTCACCAGTACGAGCATAGTAAAACGCCAGCGGAATGCAGATCAGGAAAGAGCATACGGCAAACACAAAGTAGGATGGGTTACGCAGAAGGTTGATCGCGTCAAATCCCAGCACCTTGATAATATTGACCGGCTCACCTTTGCCTTCAGGTGGCGAAGCAGGCAGCGTGAAGCTGTAGATGCCATAGACTGCACTCACTATCGCCGCCACCTGGAATTGGGCGTTGGTGCTGCCGCCACCCTCAACGAAGGGAAGGATTGGAAATGGGAAGAGCCCAAAGAATGACTCGGAGATCGCAAGCCCGGACACGATCCAGCCGATGGTTCCCCATAAACGAATCTTGGGGAAGTCGGTTTCCACATTATCGACGTTTTGAAAGGTGATGGTGTTGACCAGAGCCAAAGTCGGCATATAGCAGATAAAGAACGTAAGTAAGGCCCAAAACAGAATTGTGGGGTCGTTGATTGTGCTGACCCACCAAAGTAGACCAGCACCCAACAGGTGTAGAATTCCGTTGAGGCGTTCCTTGTTGAAGTAACGGTCTCCTAGAAAGCCAACAATCAAGGGTGCAAACAGGGCCGCCCAAGTTTGCGTTGCATAGCTGCTACCGATGAGGGAGTTGATTTTCTCATCACCTTCAAAGAGCTTGCCGAGATATGTCCCCATCGTGACAAAGAATACTCCCCAGACAAAAAACTGGAGAAACATCATGATGCTGAGACGGACTTTTATGAACATGTTATTCCTTCGCTCGATTTGTCTGTGCGTGTGTGCATTTCTTCTTGCCGCTGACCGTGATTGTTTGGTCTAACAACTGTTCCTCGCAATCACCTGTCAATTACCGATGCAAGGTGCCACACGGGGTGAAACAGTGCTTGGTAGAGTAACGGTTTGGAGTTTCAGGCTGCTTTTGCGGCGGGGGGTACAGTATCAAAGTTTGAACCGAAACCATTGGAACGCTGGCTGTCAGGGTCCGTTTTGATCTGCACACGACTCCTGTCGGAAATCGTGTCGGCCAGATTCTACTCCAGATCTTTGAGCACCTGTTGTGCCGGTACGGGCTCAATTTGTTCCAGTGGGCTGTCATCCCTTGCGAAGAACATCAAGTGCTGCCAGGGCAGTTTGTTGTATTCCCGGACCAGTTTGAAGCCATTTGCACTGTATTCCTTCATGATTTGGCGTTTCGACATCTTGTGAAGCGGCTTGATGGGGACGCGTGGATCTTCTTCGCGGTATTCAAGTAACGCCACAACCCCTTTCGAGTTCAGTGAGCGACGAATTCCCCAAAGCATCGATTCCGGGTGGGAAAACTCGTGGTAAACGTCCACCATCAGAACCAGATCCATTTTGTTGGCTGGCAAATTTGGGTCATCCACTTTTCCGAGCACGGGTTCGATATTGTCCAATTTGTACTTGCTGGACCGTTGCCGCAGTTTTTGAAGCATTTCGCGTTGGATGTCGACGGCATAGACCTTACCGTCCTTACCCACGTCCCGTGCCATGGGAAGCGTCCAGTACCCATTTCCACAACCCAGATCGCACACGTTCATGCCTTCAGCGAGCTTCAACTGCTTGAAGGATACCGAGGCCCTTTCTTCTTCTTCTCGCTCCGGGCGAATCAACCAGGGCGCTCCTAGATGTGACATCGGTTTGGCCAACACACGCCCCAGATAACTGTTGCGTGATTCTTCGACGGGGCGAGGATGTTCAGTCCGTTTTGTTTCTGGATTAGCTTCCGCGTCCTCTGCCTGTGTCTTGGCATCAGGCGTATCTTGAGCTGTGCAGCGGTTTGTCGGCTGTAGCCCACTGAAGCCGAGCAGGGCAGCAGCTGTCACCAGCATGAAGTGGTGACGCTTTATGTTGCTGAGCGCAAGCACGTTGCGTGAGAGAATCATTGGATTTTGGTATCTCATTTCAGTCTTCATCTTTGACGGTGAGTTCAAATTCAGGTTCGAAAGCGTCTTCAAAATCGTAGACATTATCGAAGTCCTCTCTCTGATCGGCTTCGCTCTTACGCATCTGCTCGATTCGAATCAGGTTGTAAACCAAATCTCCGAAGTCACTTGTGCTCTTGATTCCCCAGTTGCCCAGTACCATTTTGGTCAGGTAACCGTATTGCTCGATGCCATACAGACGGCATGCTTCACAGAGTTGCTGACCGGTAACGTGTCGCGGACCAGTCTTTTCGCCAGACTCATCTTCCGCTAACTCACCGATCATATGTTCGTGAGCATACTGAAGCGACTCACGAATGAACTGGTAAGCATCGAGTTTGTAGCGTTGGTCTTCGGCGAGTAAGTCTCGCATCGCTTGCAATGATGACGTCATTTTCTCGTTTTACTTTCGGCTTGTATGGTGCAAGCGGTAGAGCAAGCTTCGCATCTCAATGCGAGTTCATCATTTCTTACTCGATCCCGACTCGTCTCTGTGTTCACTTTTCTGGTCTGTTGACGCGGGTTGTCCGTCAATCACCTGTAGCACATCACCGCTGGAAATGATGATCCGGCGATTGTCTTCTGTCTTGACTGTCAATTGACCTGCCAGCAGGTCTTGGGCGATCACTTTGACGTTCCCCTCGCGGGTCAGCACATGGGCCCCCGGAGAAGGTAGCTCTTTGGCAATTGCTTCATAAGTATCATACTCGTAACGTAAGCAGCATTTCAGCCGACCGCAACGACCCGATATTTTTGAGGGGTCTAATGTTGCTTTCTGCAGTTTCGCCATTTTCATCGAAACCGGAGGCATTTTGCTCAGGAAGTTGGCGCAGCAAATCGGCTGCCCGCAGTCTCCGTAGTCAGCCAGTAGTTTCGCCTCATCACGTACCCCGATCTGCCGCATCTCGATGCGAGTTTGGAACTCCTTGGCTAGATCTCGAACCAACTGTCGGAAATCGACTCGGCCATCGGCGAGAAAATAGACGATGAACCGCTCGCCACCCAGTAAACGTTCGGTATCGACCAGTTCCATTGAAAGCTTCAAGGCATCGACGCAGCGTTGGCAGACAGCCATGTCTTTCGCGGCGTCCGATTCCATGCGTTCTCGCTGGGTCCGGTCGTCGTTGCTAAGCGGCCTTATGATTCGCCCCTTGTTAGGTTCCTCCATGGCTTCAAACGCCACGGGCGTGGCCTCGCATAGCACCGTCCCGATCTCAGTTCCCCGGTTGGTGCGAGCTACTACCTCGTCACCGTACCGATAACTTTGACGGGAATTCATCACGCCAAGGGATCGCAATGATCCGAAGCGAACAACATATTGCGGCTGTTCGTGAACGGTGTCTCGGGCAAGCTCATTTGCGACCCTGCCATCAATCATTCTGTTTTCCCGGTATCAGCAGGTTTGCCGGTAGCTGGCTCAGGTTTCTTGGGCTCAGGTTTCTTGGGCTCAGGTTTCTTGGGCTCAGGTTTCTTGGGCTCAGGTTTTTCCTCCGTTGCTTTTGGCTCTTCCTTTTTCATGACCTCTTCAGGCTTTGTGGATTCTGTTTCCTTCGCGTCTGGGGCGGGTGTTTCCTCGTTGGCTGGCTCCGTC
>JAPOKD010000301.1 GCA_029977825.1 Planctomycetota bacterium
AGGATTTACACCCTAAAAACCGAAACCTTCGTCGTTCATTGAAGCCAAAGGCCAAAAGCACGTGCAACCGGAATGACCAGAATCGCACTTACACCGGAGAAATTAACGAACATCAGCTCTCCATTTACATCATTGGCCTGAACGCTTGCCCGCGAAAATGAAGAAAAGCTTTGGTATAACCAATTGGTAGTGGCGTTAAAACAAGACGGCAGAAATCCGGAGCTTGTAACTAGAACTACTATTCTCCAACCGCTTACGCCCAGATCCCACTTACATTTAAATCTTGAACAAGAACCTCACGTGTGATGGTGCAAATCCCCAGCGCGCCGTCCCATGAAATTCCACTTCTATTGCATTTTCCAGTTCAACAAGTAGCCTAGGCCAAAGTGTCGACAAAGGGAAAACAACCAACCTGCTCAACGCGGCATTACGATGCAATGCCTGAGTCGCCCATTACAGTCAACGAAATGCCTCAACCCGGCGAATCTCTGCCTGCACGCAACTTGCAATTAGATGCATTACGCGGCATCGCAGCCTTGTCCGTAATGCTGTTTCACTTTACGTCGTGGTACGGAAAAGCTCCAGTCGATGGAATCCTCGCTCTGCGCAATTTTGTTGACACACCCCATATCCATTTTTATTTCGGTGACTTGGGTGTGCCTCTTTTTTTTATGATCAGTGGCTACGTGATCACCAAGAGTTGCGAAAGCCGCAAGACAATCAGCTCGTTTGCTTACAGCCGCTTCGCGAGGCTGTATCCGCTCTACTGGTGCTCGCTTATTTTCGCCGTTATCTGCTACCTACCGTCTAATGCCAGACTTGCTTCCTACGAGCCCGAATGGCTTACAATCGCCACCAACTTCTCGATGCTACAGACAGCAATTGGTGCAAGCAACGTCAACGAAGCATACTGGACTCTCTACATTGAACTTCAATTTTATTCACTAGTAGCACTCGCACTCGCGACACAACGCAGCAAACAGATTCCAGTACAAGTCCTCGGTTTGACAAGCACCTACGCGGTTGCGACTGCATTTCGCTGCTGGGACTGGATTCCCGGCATCTGGCGCATCAAGTCAATGTTCCCACTTGTGATTTTCCTCAACTACTTTGCGTTAGGAATCTGGGTGAGATCATTACAGCGAACGACGGCAAGGAAAACAAAGGAACTAACAGCGATCTGCCTTTCCTGTGCGTTCCTATTCGTCAGACCGCCCTACAATGCGTTGGCCGTCCTAGTCATCTTTTTTGTTTTCTGGGCCGCCTGTGAGCAAAAGCTGAAGATACTTGAAAACCGATTGCTCGTTTTATTAGGCACGATCTCATACGCGCTTTACCTTATTCACGGACCATGTGGCTACACCATGCTGAATTACTTTCAGGAGCACCTGCAGATTGATCTCCTTATTACCGCCGCCGTATTAACATCTATTTTGGCTGCCGCCTTGCTGACTTATACGATAGAAAAGCCGATGCACAATTTATTACTTCGCCAAACGGGACGCCGGAAAACAACACAAGCACATTAGCTTTCTGTGGTGTATACAACAAACCAATGGGCAGCTCGTGCTTGCATAAACAGATAAATCTGCCGACTTGTTATCACCAGTAATCCGTAAAAGCAACATCACCACACCAATGTGGCCGAAGTACCTGGACACTTGAGTCCTCGCCAATGCAAATGGTGCTACCGCTCACTGCCGAATTCCCAGGCTCAAGGAAAGCTTTCGTGTGCTGACCGCGTGCGAGAAACCCACCTCGGCTTCCGGAAACGTACCCAACTGGAACTCTATTCACCGCGATCCAGAGAGGGCCCTGCTGCTCGAATTGCTTCGCTGGCACCAGCTTCGAACTTGAGAAAGTTCTGCTGGAACAAATCAGCAAGGCGTCTCGCACTGCTCTCGTACGCCTCCGCATCTCCCCAGACATCGCTGGGCCACAGCAGTTCGGATGGAACTCCATTACACTCCACTGGCACATCAAACCCGAACAGTTGATCAGTTCGACCTTTCCGTGTTGCCAGTGAGCCATCATGAATCGCGTCGATAATCGCGCGTGTATGCTTCAAACTCATGCGTGAACCGGCACCGTAGCCTCCCCCTGTCCATCCAGTATTGACAAGCCAAACCTGGCTCCCTTGCTTGCGGATCCGGTCTGCCAACAACTCGGCATACTTTGCGGGGTGCCACACCAGAAACGCTGCACCAAAGCATGCACTGAACGTAGCAGTGGGCTCGGTAACATTCATTTCGGTGCCGGCGACTTTTGCAGTGTATCCACTAATGAAGTGATACATGGCCTGTTCAGGAGTCAACCTTGAAACGGGAGGCAAGACCCCAAACGCATCACAAGTCAAAAAGATAATGTTCTTGGGCTGTGGCCCAACGCAAGGAATTTTTGCATTGTCAATGAAATCAATGGGGTACGCCACACGAGTATTCTCCGTGATCGATGCATCATCGTAATTGACTTCGTGTGTATCCTCGTCAAACACTACGTTTTCAAGCACGGCACCATACCGAATGGCTTCAAAGATCTCCGGCTCACTCTCCTTACTCAGGTTGATTACTTTGGCATAACAACCACCCTCGATATTGAACACACCATTGTCGGTCCAACAATGCTCATCGTCACCAATCAACTGCCGTCGCGGGTCTGCAGACAAAGTTGTCTTACCCGTTCCTGAAAGCCCAAAGAACAGCGAAACGTCGCCATCAGTCGAAGTATTGGCGCTGCAATGCATGCTGAGGACATCCTGCTTGGGCATCAGGTAGTTCATGACCGTGAAAACGCCCTTCTTCATTTCGCCAGCGTACTGGGACCCGAGAATCACCAATTCACCGTTTTCAATCGACAAGTCAATACTTGTCGTGCTGGTCATCTGGGCCGTGTACGGATTCGCTGGGAACGAGCCTGCATTGAAAATAACGACATCCGGATCACCAAATTCTTTCAACTGCTCCTCGGATGGACGAATCAACATGTTGTGCATGAACAGGGCGTGATAGGCACTCTCCGCGATGACCCGGACTTTGATCTGGTACTTGGGATCCCAGCCAGCGTAACCATCAAAAACAAAGATGCGCGGTCGAGTATTCAGGTAATCCAAAGCGCGTTGACGGTTAATCAAGAAGGAACGCTCCGTCATACGCATGTTGACGTCACCCCACCAGATATCATCCGAGGATGCAGGGTCATCCACGATACGTTTGTCCTTTGGACTCCGCCCCGTCTTGTCCCCGCTTCTGGTTGCCAATGCACCTGAAGCTGCAATCACTGCGTGATGATCCACGATCGCGAACTCGTATAACCTCGCTGGCGTTGCATTGTGAATGATATCGTCAACATACAACCCATAACATGACAAATCGATCGGGTTTACACTCATGACGCAGACTCATCGTGGGTTTTAGACGCTGTCAATGCTCGCACAACATCATCAAAAGACAGGCAGCAAAGCATGCTCCCGCGCAGGAAGCTACAGAATTGCTGAGCGGGCGACATTTCAGAGTCTAGCGCATGCGTCTTCTCATGACGCCCCCAGTCAGGCGGGACTCGAGTCTTATCAAATGCCGCCGTGCATCGGGAACGTGCGACCGACAGGCGATCCTCTGGTATCGCAAACACCTAATCACTGACCACAGCAAGCCAGAAAAGGGAATTCAAAAGCGCAGGCCGGAATACATCATCGTGTTCGGCAGCGCAAGCCGCCCCGGGGCAACCAGACAGAAAGCTAGTTAGAAACGCCGGAGACAGTACCCGTGACGATGCATGACGCTGACTTTTCACCTGGCAAGCTGGTCACAATTCGAATCTGTTGCGAGATTCGGTCAGCACTTCCATCGCCCTTGAACTCAACGGACATCAAATGCACTTTCTTCCTTCCCGTGGGAACTTTGAACTGAAAACGCTGATCCGCGCATTGCACATCCATGATCTCAAAGGGCTCATCACCGCGCACAACAAGTCTACGTGAGATTTCACTCGTGGGAGACGTGTTCCCCAGACTTACCGATGCTGGCGAAACGCTCACGGAGGGGCGAACCCGTCCAGCAATTGCCATCTCGGTTGTCGGAAACTGCGAGTCGTTACTAATCAAAGTTAAACGCTCCCGTATATCTCCTTCTTCCATCGACTCATCCAGCTTGACCGACATCCGGTACTGCACCTGCCCCTGTGATCTCTGCGGCGGATCAAGCCGAACCTCAAGATGCCGACAGTGACTTCGAACGTCAGTGATTTCCCAATCACTATTGCCGCGATGAGTGATGGTCACGGTTTGCTCACGAGATGTACCAGCCGCGAGCTCCCCATAATTGATCTCAGGTGGATCAAACGTGATATCCGTGCGAATGTAGCCGCTGACTTTCAGTTGCACTTCCGCGTAAGCGGGACGATCGAAAACAACGGTGATTGTTGCTGACTTCTGACCAACGAAGCTACTGGTATTGAAAGTTGCCTTGACGGACGCAGTCTCGTGTGTCTTCAGCGTCTTCTGGCTGACAGTCGGGGTTGTACAACCGCAACTCGTCCGCACTGCAGCGATGTGCACATCTTCCTCGTAAAGATTGCTAAAGTCGAAGTGGAAGACACTTTTCGTGCCTCGTCCCACGCTTCGGAAATCGTGGCTCTTTACTTTGAACATCTTCTCGGCCCAATTTTGAGCCGAGACCTGCTGCGAAAATGCTGGCAAAAGGATTCCGAATGCAAGCAAGATCAAAAAGAGACCTCGACGTTCGAACCTGACCATTGTGCTTCACCGGTGCTTAATTAGACAAACCCGCCGAAAACGCCGTATCACGACGAAGAATTGCCGGGTGAACTGATACTTCCTGTATTAACGGTTTCGGCTGTTGAGTTGAAATTTTCCAGTAATTCCGCCAATCGCTCCATTGGTAATCCAACGACATTACTCTCACTTCCTGACCGGACGAATAACCAGTCATGGCCATCCTGATAACCAAAGGCCCCTGCCTTACCTTCCCACTTCATCGAATCGAGGTACTCGTCGAGCATTTCCTCTGAAAGTGGCAACATTTCAAGTTCGGTACGCACCACATCAACCAAGCAACGATTTTGTCTGGCAGACCAGATACATACGCCCGTATAAACGTCATGCCGACGCCCACTTAGCAGCCGCAAGATTTCTTCTGCGTGCTCCTGGTTACGAGGTTTGCCGAGAATTTGTCCGACACACGATGCGACGGTATCCGCAGCCAAAACGAACCCGTCATCGATCCGCGCAACCACATCTGCCGCCTTTCGATAGGCGTAGCGGGCCACCATTTCGGGGGCCGTCTCACGACTGCACATCCCGCACTCAGCGTCTTCGCCAGCGACCATGACGGTGAATTGATATCCAGCAGCGGTCAGTAACTGTGCCCGCCTCGGCGAGCCGCTAGCCAGAATCAAAGATTCGCCAGTGGGCAGGGCAGCGGCAGGCAAATCCTGCATCAGAGGAATTTTCTTTGACTCGCCCATCACCTGCACAACCACATGACCGTTTGGAACAACTCACAGACGCGGATCACTGTGTCGGCTCCTCTGGCTCACCGTTACCATCTTCCTCTGCCTTCGGTGGCTCGACCTGATTCGTCGGTGACGCCTCATTGGGAGCAGCGGGATCAGAAACTGGCTCAACCCCCGCTGGTGGGTCCCCGACAGGCTCAACGCTGGCCGTCGCAGCCGATTGCTGCCGCTGTTCCAGCTGTCGAACCGCGCTTTTGAGCGATTCCAACAAACGAGGGACTTGCCCGGCGGAAACAAACACGCGGGCGCTGACTGCCGACTGGGGAAAAAAGCTGGTCAAGAAATCAAGTCCAAACTCGCTCGCTCCGTGCCCAATCATCACGCCATTTGCATAAACACCACTGAGAACCTCATCAGGAAGCTTCAGATCGTCGTAGATTTCCTGGGGTGTTGGTCTTCGAGCCTGGTTCTGATTTTGCGGCGGTGCCGGCGGTGCTCCGAACCGCGATTTGTAAAGATCCAAATTTGTATTCAGGGCGTCAATGAATTGCGGCATGACAGGATGCGGCACGATGACTCGGCGAGCGACACGATGCGGCCTGCCAATTGTCTGCAAAAAATCAACCACATACTCGCTCGGCCCGGTCATCACGATCGCTCCAGTGCTGAAACAACCATCAGCAACGTGATCCGGAACACGTGCCCGCAGTGCAGGATTACCCTCATTGGGGTCAGGTCGGTCGGCCGGCGATGGAGATTCCGAGGACATGCGTTGCGCACCCAATGTTAAGTGACAAGATTCGTAAAAAAGCTTCCTGAGAGAAGTGATCAGCTCTCATGGCCCAGCGACTCCCTCAACCACAATTCTAAACATCTCAACCGAATCGCCCAGCCCGGAATCCCAAATGCCCCAATCGTTTTATCTTTCCACCCAATGTGAAAGAAACACGGATGGCACATTGTGGCGACAAACCGCACAAAAAGATGCCGGTGGCGACATAGCAGTATTTCCCAAATCTAGCTGGCCTCAGAACCTCGCTGTGACGCCCTTGCCTGCACCTAACGCACGCCTCTGACATGCAAGCCTCGGGATTGCAGCCTTCTGGGACCTCATCACTTTAATCCTGATCCAACGCCTTCATCGCTCGTTCCTCTAGCACGCGTTTTGGGGTGGCGATTCGGCGTGGCCTCACAATAGCAGGGTTCAAGCACATGATGCCCAACACTCCAAGAGCGCCAATGCCTCCGATTCCTTTGATGACAGGGTAACAATCAACTCCATCGGCAACACTGTAGAGAGTCCAGACCCAGTTC